>CAJKQX010000003.1 GCA_905202125.1 uncultured Prevotella sp. | reverse complement strand
GAGGGGGTTAAACTCTCAAAAACATAATTTATTATCTTCTCAATCCTTCTCCGAAGAGCCTAAAATATAGCTACCGTCAAGCAATTCATCGCTAAAATTCATGTCTATCCCCGAATTCTCCATTGAATCCAAAAACGCTCTCCCCCACGAAAAGAATTGTCGGTAAAATCTATTTACCACCGGTTCCCCAAAAATAGTTTCGCTCCACAACAAAACCGAAATAACACCCCATTAGTTAAAAAATCATATTTATTTAGTACTATGCGATACAAACTACCAAATCATACCTATATTTGTGTTGTAAAAGGTACTAAACATGAATACAGACAACGTTAAATCTCAGATGAGAAAAGGGATACTGGAATATTGTACCCTGTTGATCCTTCAAAAAAGAAGAGCCTATGTTTCTGATATTATCCAATCGCTCAAAGAGGCGAAACTCATTGTAGTGGAGGGAACGCTATACCCACTTCTTTCCCGCCTTAAAAACTCCGGATTACTTACTTACGTTTGGGAAGAATCCACGCAAGGCCCCCCGAGGAAGTATTATGAACTTACTCCCGAAGGAACTGTTTTTCTAAACGAACTCGACAACGCTTGGAAAGAATTGAATCAAGTCATCGACCACATCAAAGAACAATAAACCAAATACACTTTTATATGAAAAAGACCGTAACCGTCAATCTCGACAAAACGATTTTCAATATCGACGACGATGCCTATACCGTCCTCGAATCTTATTTAGAAGCACTACACGACCATTTCAAAAAAGAAGAAGGCGGGCAAGAAATCATGAACGACATCGAAAGCCGCATTTCCGAACTTTTCAAGGAAAGGTTAGGGTTCGGCATGCAAGTAATCACCCTACAAGAGGTCAACGAAGTCATCGCCATAATGGGCCAACCGGACGAAATAGAAAACCCACTCAATTCGGGGACGGCTCCCGACAATAATGCAGATGGCGATAACTCTGGGCAAACGACCGATACTTCGAACAACGAATCTCATAAATCGACCAAACGGCTGTACCGCGACCCCGACAATCGCATATTGGGAGGTGTAGCATCCGGTATGGGTTACTATTTCGGTATAGACACGGTAGCCATTCGCGTCATCATGGTATTGCTGTTACCCTTATGGGCTTCATCGGTATGGATATATCTGTTACTTTGGATATGTATTCCCGAAGCCCGCACGACCTCTCAAAAACTCGAAATGCGAGGTGAAACACCCACTGTCGACAATATCAAAAGAGCCGTAGAAGAAGAAAAAGAAAATGTCTCCCGAAACGGAGGTGTCGCCAATTCGATTTGGCGAAGCATGGGGAGTATATTCCGTGGACTTTTCAAATTCATATTTATTTGTATCGGCGGGCTTATTGCCATATCCATTATCGGAGCCTTAGTTACCTGCATCATCAGTATTTTGGGTTTCTTTTTCTTAGGGACAGCAACCATAACGACCCCCTTCTTCTCGATTTTTCCCGGAGGGATGCATGTTCTTAACGGACATTGGGAACTGGTGGTATTCACACTCTCGCTATTTTTTACTTTCGGTATCCCTCTGTATGCCATACTTCGAGCCGTATTAGGATCTATATTCCATTGGAAGGCCCAATCGTCGGCACTCAACATTTTCCTACTGGTTCTTTGGGTCCTCTCTCTGGTCGGACTATTCGTCTCCACCTTCATTTACATTCCCGAATATCCATTATTAAACCTATAAAGCTCCATAATTAGAAAGAGAACGCCACAAAACTGCTGGGAAACCGCAGTTTGTGGCGTTCTTGCTTTATAGAAAAATCGGGTCACTCCCGTTTATCGACCCCCCACATCAATTTCGCGCGGAGCGTTGCCGAAAAACTATGCCCCAATCGTTTCACCACTTTTATGGAAAACGGAGCCTTTCGCAACACGACTTGCGAATCTGTATCCAACATGACCGAACGACCGTCGAGGCTCAACAAATAACTATGGTTGCGGCTATCCACACGCAACGTAATATTCATATCGTCATTCACGACCAACGGTCGAACCGTCAAACTGTGCGGCGCCACAGGCGAAATAACCCAATTAGCAGCCCGAGGCATAATAATAGGACCTCCTACACTCATCGAATAAGCGGTCGAGCCGGTAGGTGTCGCCACGATTAAACCATCGGCCTGATAGGTATTCAAATAACTATCTCCCACAGTCGTATGAATGGAAATCATCGATGAAGTATCCTGCTTCAAGACAGCGACCTCATTAAGAGCATAAGGCCAAAAATTTTCCGACAAACCGTTAAACTCGACTTGAAGCAACGATCGCTCCTCTATTTTATACTTTCCCTCTAAAATTTCGTTCAATACCGGTTCTACTTCTTCGGCAGGGACATCGGCTAAAAAGCCCAGACGACCGATATTCACACCCAAAACAGGAATACCCCTGTCTCCTATTTTTTCGGCAGCCCGCAGAAAAGTACCGTCTCCGCCGATACTCAATGCCATATCGGCAGTATAATCGCCTCGACAATCGATCTCCTCGATTCTATGACAAACATCGGGAAATTCTTTCGATAAAAAATCATAAAAATCCCCGTGTGCTACAAGCTCCGCCTCGGTACGGGACAATGTCTGCAACACATGCCGAATCTGTTCCGACCGAGATGGTTGATAAGTATGCCCAAATAATAAGATCCTCATATATTTCTACTTCACATTTCAAGATAATACATCAATTCTTTTATCCTTTGTTCTATCCGCTCGTCCATGACTCCATGCAACTGGTAACAACTCACTACCCGATAATCGAACCGCTCCAACGAACGAAGCACAGGGGTGGCATCTTCTCTGTCTATTCGCAAACAGGCCTTCCATATACCTGTTTTCTCATCGGGACGAATCATCAAATTCATCACTCGACAATCGTTATCCTCCACCAATCGAGTCAACTCGGTAGCCGAATAATCTTCTCTCGGAATCTCCAATTCAATAATCGCTCCCGAAGAGGAGGTTTGGCACAAATGAGCGACCGCAACCAAAGCCGAATGAATAGATATCGCGCCCACATAACGGCGATCGGTCGTTACCACCGGAAGTATATCGTCGGAGTATTGAGCAAGTTGATTGACGACATCGAACAAATGGCTCTCTTCCCGAACAGACGGAGTACGCCAGTTTTCGCGCCCGATCTTTCCGGCTACATCGTCCCGAAGCAGCTCTTTCTCATGAACGACTCCGACATACGAGTCCTCGTCCACAATCGGCAGACTCGACAATCCAGACATCTGCATCGTCGCCAACCCTTGTTTGACCGACATTCCCGGGGTTAAAAGAGGTATTTCGGGCAATATCATATCTTTTGCTTTCATTTTTTGCTCATATTTCTGTAATTCGTATTATTTTTGCGGTAAAGATTATACAAAAATAATGAAAGGTGTGTGCAGGATAAAACAAATCCGTTTGCTTTTTACGCAGGACTGCACCTTCTTTTCGCATTTTATGCAAATATAGTGAAAGGTGAGTGCAGAGACAAGAGGGAATTATATTTCCGATTTGACTATGCCGAACCGAATCCTGTATTCGTGTTTACAAATATAGTGAAAGGTGAGTGCAAAGGCAAACGGAAATCATATTTCCGACTTGGCTTTGCCGAAACGAGTCCTACACTATACAAATATAGGTATTTTTTCGGTGGACAAACCCGTCGGATTGTTTGAGTTAAAATTATTACCGACAATACCGAAGGTTTCAACACCAAAGCGAGATAAGGTTAATAAAGAGAAATGACAAAATTAAGTGTAAATGTCAACAAAATAGCCACCTTGCGAAACGCAAGAGGCGGTAATATTCCAAACGTGTTAAAAGTCACTTTGGACTGTGAATCATTCGGAGCAGAAGGTATCACGGTTCACCCCCGTCCCGACGAACGCCACATACGTTATGCCGATGTGTATGAATTAAGACCTGCTGTAAGCACCGAATTCAACATCGAAGGTTATCCCTCCGAAAAATTTCTCGACATGGTTCTCAAAGTGAAACCCACGCAAGTGACGCTCGTTCCCGATGCACACGATGTCATTACATCAAATGCAGGTTGGGACACCAAAAACAACTTCGATTTTCTTTCCAAAGTGGTCGACCTTTGTAAATCAGCGAATATACGAACCTCCATTTTCGTAGAACCGGATTTAGAGATAGTCGAATACGCCGCAAAAACCGGAGCCGACCGTATCGAATTATATACCGAGCCCTACGCCGTTCGCTATCCACAAGACAAAGAAGATGCGATAAAACCATTCGTCGAAGCAGCCGAGCATGCACGCGGCTTGGGATTAGGCGTAAACGCCGGGCACGATTTAAGCCTTGAAAACCTCCGGTTCCTGCATGAAAGAATCCCTTTCCTAAGCGAAGTATCCATCGGGCATTGCCTCATCTGCGATGCTCTGTATTTAGGTCTGCGGGAAACCATCAAACAATATAAAGAATGCCTGAAATAATCCATTAAACCGAACGCCATGAATTTATTGACATTGCTTTTGCAGACTACCGACACGCTTGTGACTCCCCCTGTTCTGACACCCACGGTCGAAACCGCAGGTGATTTGAATCTTTGGGAACTCGCCTGCAAGGGAGGAATCATCATGATTCCCCTTTTATTGCTCTCCTTGTTATCCATCTACATTTTCTTCGAAAGGCTGCAAGTCATCAGACGAGCCGCACGCGAAGACAATACGTTTATGGAACGGATCAAAGACTATATCCACGAAGGCGATATAGATAGTGCATTGAAACTCTGCAAAAAAACCAATACGCCCTATTCCCGACTTATCGCCAAAGGTATCTCTCGCTTGGGTCGTCCCATGAACGATGTTTTAGTAGCCATCGAAAACGTGGGAAACATCGAGATCGCCAAACTCGAAAAAGGATTTCCGTGGTTAGCAACAACCGCCGCGGGAGCACCCATGTTGGGATTCCTCGGGACCGTCACTGGTATGGTGAGGGCTTTCTACAACATGGCATCGGCCGGAAACAATGCCGATATCTCCACGCTGTCGGGAGGTATCTATGAAGCACTGGTAACGACCGTAGCCGGTCTCATCGTCGGAATTATCGCACTCTTTGCCTATAACTATCTCGTATCACGTGTAGACGGGGTGATGAATCAGTTGGAAGCGAAGACTATGGAATTTATGGATTTGCTCAACGAGCCGGCAGAATAATTCGGACATCATGGCACTCAAACGAAGACATAAAATAGACGCGACGTTTAGTATGGCATCGATGACCGATGTCATATTCCTGTTGCTCATATTCTTCATGATCACCTCTACGATCGTCTTTCCCAACTCCATAAAGGTAAACCTTCCGCAAAGCAATCAGCAAGCGGCGGCCAAACCGCTCACACGGGTAACGATCGATGAAAATTTGAACTATTACATCGCTTTCGGAAACGAAGCGGCACAACCTGTCACATACGACCAACTGGTACAGAAATTGGCAGAAACCCCGCAACACGACACCGAGCGATTCGTCGCTCTTTATGCCGACGAAACAGTCCCCTATCGCGAAATCGTCAAAATACTCAATATAGCCAACGACAACCGATTAAAAATGGTACTGGCCGCCAAGCCCGTACACAACCCATAACCCTTTTCCGTTTTCCGTGGAACAACAGAAAAAAGATAAAATACTGGCACTTGTCACGACAATCGTCTTGCACATAGTCGTCCTGTTTGTCCTGTGGCTCACTTTCTTAGGAAAGGAACCCATCGGCACAGGTAGCGGCGTATTGGTACAAGTAGGTTTTGTAGATGAATCGGCAGGTATGTTTGAATCGAATGCCGATCGTCCCGAACAAACCGAGGCGGAACGTCCCCGTGAAAACGAAGATGAGCTACTGACTCAAACCAACGAGGAAAGCATACACATCGAAAAGAAAGAAGATAAAAAAGATAAAACCATACAAGAGAATAAAAAAGACGAGCGCATAGCCAATCAAGTCAAAAATGCTTTCGGGAAAGGAGTTTCCAATGACGGCAGCAGAGGCGATAGCGACGAAGGAAGCGGCACGCAGGGCAATCCGTTCGGTAACTCTTCGACCGGCGAAATAACCGGTGTGGGAGGATATGGAGGATACAACCTCGGCGGACGCGGACTCGTAGGTTCATTACCATATCCCGAATACGACAACAGTAACGATGCCGGTATCATCGCCATATCCATAACCGTGGATCCGCAAGGAAAAGTCATCAGTGCTATCGCTACGGTTAACGGCAGCAAAGGCACGGCATTCTCCAACCCGAAGTTGCGGGCATCCGCCGAAGCCGCCGCCCGCAAATCGCGATTCGAGCGCAGCACGGGTTCCTCCAATCAAACAGGAGTTATCATCTATATCTTCAAACAAAATTAAGCACTTCTTTACTACGGAATTAAAGTCGAAAGGAGAAACCTCTCGACTCCTTTCCTCTTGTCCCTCGCACCTTCGGCTTGTCCCGTAGCATTACGAGACAGCCACTCACTCCTCCCCTGCCGTGTCCCGTAGCCTTACGGGGTGTTTTGCATCGCAAAATATAGGGGAGGTGTCCGAAGGACAGAAGGGTTAAATAAATATCCACAACAGAAGAAATGTATCAAGGTATCAACACTCTCCCTCTGCTCATCGTAGATGAGATAGGGGGAATGCCCGCAGGGCGAGGGGGTTAAACTCTCAAAAACATAATTTATTATCTTCTCAATCCTTCTCTGAAAAGATCGAAATGTGATTATCGCTAAAATTCATGTCTACCCCACAGTTTTCCTACTAAATAAAAGGATAGTGCAATAAACGAGAAATAGCGAGAGAATAATTTTTACGCCGTCTAATACCCCAACGCCATATTATCGATCCAAAAAGTATTGCCCAATCCTCCTATATAGGCCGTTCCACAAGTAGCCGAAGCCATTACCAACATGTGCGTTACCGGTTCGTCGGCTTCTCCCCAACCCACTTCGATCACCGGAACCATATCGCCCTTGCTGTTTCGGCAATAATACGACTTATCCTCGGGAATAAGCCCCATATAAGATTTGTAAAAAGGCTTATCGGTAATATCCCCGTAGTGAATAGGCACACTATGACCGTTAACCCAATCGGGTGTACTCTTTACATATCGTTCTCTCCCAGTGCCCACACGATGAGCATACACATTTCCGTTCTCATCTTCCCACCGGTGCTGCAACAAAATATATACTTCCGCGCTATCTCTTCCGGCCAACTGTTTCCGAGAACTGAATCCGGTCGATTCCGTACGGAAATCATCGGGCGAAGCCTTATATTTATAATCGAAAATCAATCGCACGGGACGTTTGGTGAACGGTATACCCATTTCCATTTTACCATAGGGATTACTCGTCGAACGAATCGGCTCGTTCACCTCTCCTAAAAAAATACTTCCGCTCACCAACACGTGAAGATTCATCATACCCAACACACGACAATCCTCTATGACGGTCTCCATACAAGCACATGTCCCGCCATCTTGACGTTTCTCCGGTCGTACGGTATTACTGGTTTTCACTATCCCCATTACATTCGCCATCACATTCGACGATGCCCAGGGAGAACCGCCCATGTTCCTATACGCTTTATTCCCTTTGATATACTGTGTCGGAGCGATGGCGTATACTGTCTTCGTTTTTCCTCCCAACAAAGCAGATTCTTTGATTTCACGAGTTACCCAATGTTCAAAATCGCCGAAAGCTATCGGTTCCACATGTTGAGCCCTCAGACTCACCGGCTCCAAAAGACCGAGCAAAATAATAAACAAACTTAGTTTTCGCATCTTTTTCATCTTAATTTTCACAAAGTCAGACGTTACAAAATTAAATCCTCCTTCGATTTATTGTGGACAATTATCTATTTTTAAATATTCACAGGTCCTCATTTTGTATAAAACCTTTCTATTCCGCTTTTTGTTCGAAACAAAAAATGTTTCTTTATGTAAAAATACAGAGGGTTTCAGAAAAGTATTTAAATCGGGAACGATCTCTTTAATTTTCATTACTTTTGCAATACGTATGAAAATAGAAGCGGTTCAACACGAGAAAAAACATATTCGTCTTACTCGGCCCCTATCCCATCATGCGTTATTTTTGTAAAAACATTACTATTCATTTATCTTATATCGAAAAAACACAATGGACACGGCTACATTCAATACATTCCTCGTCGTCATGGCCGTTACGGCACTTATCGTTTTCATCGCGCTACATTTTATCAATGCGGGCTACGGTATGCTTTTCGATAAAAAATGGGGAGCATCACTTTCCAATCGCATAGGCTGGATCGTCATGGAAGCTCCGGTATTTATCGCCATGATTTTCTTATGGATTTTCGCCACCGACGAATACCGGTTCGACCCGATTCGAATCACATTCCTCGTCTTGTTTCAAATTCATTATTTCCAACGCTCTTTCATATTCCCCTTTCTCATTAAAGGGAATAGCCGCATGCCACTCAGTATCGTGAGTATGGGTATCATCTTCAACCTGCTCAACGCACTCATGCAAGGAGGTTGGATCTTTTATATCTCACCCCTAGACTACTACACTGCCGAATGGTTCTATTCTCCGCAATTCATCATCGGAGTTATTATCTTCTTTGCGGGAATGTTTATCAACATTCAATCCGACTCCATTATACGCCACCTGCGCAAGCCCGGTGACCGACGGCATTACATACCGCAGGGAGGAATGTTCCGATGGGTATCGTCGGCAAACTATTTTGGAGAATGGCTCGAATGGGTAGGTTTCGCTATCCTCACTTGGTCATGGGCCGGAGTCGTATTCGCTTGGTGGACATTCGCCAACCTCGCCCCACGGTCGGCGGCTCTTTACAAGCGATACAGCGAAGAGTTCGGAGAAGAATTTACAAAAGAAAAACGAAAAAAAATAATACCCTTCATCTATTGACAACATGGATAACGAATATTCCCAAAAACAGTCCATACTGTTCACTCCGGCTTCGATAGGCCCGATAACCCTGAGAAACCGCACAATCCGCTCAGCGGCGTTCGAAGGCATGTGCGACCATAACGCACCCACCGAAATGCTCTATGACTACCATCGCAGCGTAGCGGCAGGGGGTATCGGTATGACCACATTGGCCTATGCTTCGGTAACCCGAAACGGGCTCTCGTTCAAACATCAATTATGGATGCGACCCGAAATCGTCGAACCGCTGCGACGCATTACAGATGCCATTCACGACGAGGGAGCCAAAGCCTCCATTCAACTGGGACATTGCGGCAATATGTCGCACCGCAGCACAGCCGGCCAGATTCCCATATCGGCATCGACCGGATTCAACCTCTATTCCCCCACATTTGTGAGAGGAATGCGTAAAGACGAAATCGAGGAAGTCGCAAAAGCCTTTGGCACTGCCGTCAATACAGCACGTGATGCCGGATTCGACGCAGTAGAAATCCATGCCGGACACGGTTATCTCATCAGCCAATTCTTGTCCCCGTACACCAACCGGCGGCGTGACGAATACGGAGGCTCGCTCGACAACCGCATGCGATTTATGCGCATGTGCATGGAAAGTGTGATGAAAGCGGCCGGCAGCGATATGGCGGTAATCGTAAAAACCAACATGAGAGACGGGTTTAAGGGAGGAATCGAAATCGACGAAGGCATACTCATCGCACAAGAACTCGAACGCTTGGGAGCCCATGCCTTAGTATTGAGCGGAGGGTTCGTCAGCAAAGCCCCCATGTATGTCATGCGAGGCGAAATGCCCATTACCTCCATGACTTATTACATGAAAACATGGTGGCTAAAATACGGTGTCAAACTGGCCGGACGATTCATGATACCCAAATCCCCGTTCCGAGAGGCCTATTTTCTGGACGATGCGCTCGAATTTAGAAAAGCATTGAAACTTCCCCTCATTTATGTGGGTGGTTTGGTAGCTCGTCCGACGATCGAAAAGGTGCTCGACCACGGATTCGAATTCGTACAAATGGGACGTGCGCTCATCAACGAACCCGATTTTGTCAACCGCATGAAAAACGAAGGCGAAGAACGTTGCGGGTGCGATCATACGAACTATTGTATCGCCCGCATGTATTCCATCGAAATGGCCTGCCACAAACATTTGGAAGGACAGCTTCCCCCTTGTATCGCACGGGAAATAGAGAAAATGCACCATGCCACGAAATAAAGATCTTTCGGCATACACGGCTCTCGTCACCGGAGCGAGTTCGGGAATCGGGCTCGAATATACTCGACAGCTAGCTGCGCGGGGAGCTAATTTGGTGATGGTGAGTATCGACCGGGAAGACCTCGATCGGGAAGCAAAAAAGATTGTCGACACCAGTGGCGTATCGGTCGAAACCATCTGCATGGATTTGGCCCAACCTGAGGCGGCAAACAAACTTTACGACCACTGCCGACAAAAAGGAATACAAATAGAGATTCTCATCAACAATGCAGGCATATTCTCTTTTCAGGAAATAACACGCACCGATCCGAAGAAGATAGAAACGATGCTCCAACTGCACATCGGTACAGTCACCCGCCTGTCCCGCCTCTTCGCCGCAGACATGTGTAACAGGAAACACGGATACATACTCAACATGTCCTCCTTATCCTGTTGGACGCCCTATCCCGGCATAGCGCTCTACACAGCGACCAAAGCCTATATCAGAGTGTTCACCCGGGCTTTGGGCTACGAATTGCGCGACTACGGAGTCGTAGCCACAGTCGTTTGTCCCGGAGGCGTTGCCACCGGATTATACGGATTAAAACCCGGGCTACTGAAATTGGGTGTTCGGTTAGGAGTCCTTATGACAACCGAGCGCTTGGTTCGCAAAGCATTAAAAGCCCTGTTCCGAGGCAAAAAACAACTTATCCCCGGAGTATTCAACCGTCTGCTGATTCCTTTGGCATCTGTCATGCCCACTTCCATACGGCTATTTGTAAAACACCGTCTGCTCGATGAATAAAGATTATTACATAGTTACCGGAGCGAACGGTAGCATAGGACAAGCCATTACCGAAGCTCTCGCCGCCCAAAACCTACCGGTCGTCATGGGCTGCCGGAACATAGCCAAATCACAACCTATCAGACAACGAATCATAGAGAAAACCGGTAATTCCGATATTCTCCTCCTGCCGCTCGACCTTGCCTCATTCCAATCCATATCCCATTTTTGTAAACAACTGGCAGAAACGGGCATCTCCATAAAAGCACTCGTTAATAATGCAGGAGTCATGTGTAAGGACTTCGGTAAAACCGTCGACGGATTCGAAACCTCGATAGGCGTCAACTACATAGGAACCGTTTTTCTCACCGAGTCGCTAATACCGCTCATGCACCCGGGGAGCCGCATTGTCATGACCACTTCGTTAACCCGATATATCGGGAAAATAGATTCCTCTTTTTTCTCCGACTCACCCCGAACCTACAAACGATTCAAGGCATACGGAAAATCGAAACTCGCCCTTACCATGTACACGGCACATTTGTCCACGAAAATTCGAGATAAAGGAATATCAGTAAATGCGGCCGACCCCGGTATCGTCGATTCCGACATGATCACCATGCATTCTTGGGTCGATCCGTTAGCCAATCTTTTTTTTCGACCCTTTATCAGCTCACCCCGAAAAGGAGCGATCGGAGCGATCTATGCAGCGAGTGCGCCGGATACGGATAACATTACAGGCGAAATTTTCACAAAACACCGCCATACCCCTATCCCAGCTAAATGGAGAAAGTCTCGGCAAGCCCTATGGTTGCAAAACGAAACCGAAAAAATAATAGCCGGTATTAGGTCGTAAAACGCCCTTGCTTCCGACTGAAAATATAAAATTATACAAGACTTGTATTTTCTTATTAACTCGCCGCAACCGCCTATTAGACATAGTCACGAATGGTAACATAGGCATAATAATATGACAATTATCCAGATACGGAAAGTCCCATCTATCGACATACCTCTATTTAATCATATTTTTATAAACGACCCCCCTTTTTTCAGCACGCAGAATAAGAATTATAATTTTGTTTTTAATTCCGAAAACACTACCTTTGCCGAGTATTCAGATTTACATTTTCTCTTGTTTCAAGGGAAAAAGAAACAAGAGACATCTTTGATATTACGAACAAGTTCTGCCGGAAAAAAACAACGATGTGAATCGTTATACTATCAGTCCCCTTTTTTTATGATATCGAGATTCCGGCAGAACTTTCCTTTTTTATATCCTTAGACCAAACAAATAAACATTAACCTCTTTGCCCACGGTGCAAGAAAAGTCATCAACAAACACAATCTTGCCTTTATCGAGTTTTACCGGAAAGCAATAAAGCATAATAGCGATACGACCAATTAAAACCGATTAAAGGCTCAGTAGAAAATTCGTGGGGATAGATATATAAAAACACTACTCCTTCTGATTTCCTACCGAACCTATTTAAATTAATCTCATTTTTATCTCCTAAAAACAAAAACCGCCGAGCTCGTTCAGAACTCGGCGGCATTATGTATGTAATCAAATCCTTAATTACAATTTACCGGCACTGCCCAATACATTTTCAATTTTGTGCTTGTACAATTTTTCCATGTTGTCACGAGCCGGGCCCAAATATTTACGAGGATCGAATTCTGCGGGTTTCGTCGCAAACACCTCGCGGATAGCGGCTGTCATAGCCAAACGGCTGTCCGAGTCGATGTTGATTTTACAAACGGCCGACTTAGCGGCTTTACGCAATTCCTCTTCGGGAATACCGATAGCGGCATCCAATTTTCCTCCGTATTTGTTGATCGTATCGACCTCTTCTTGGGGTACAGAAGACGAGCCGTGCAATACGATGGGGAAGCCCGGAAGTTTTTCCATAACGGCATCCAATACGTCGAATGCCAAAGGAGGAGGAACCAAACGACCCGTCTTAGGATCTACATGGCATTGTTCGGGTTTGAATTTATAAGCTCCGTGAGAAGTACCGATAGAGATAGCCAAAGAATCGCAACCTGTGCGAGTAGCGAAATCGATTACTTCTTCGGGGTCGGTATAAGTGTGATGTTCTGCACTTACCTCGTCTTCTACACCGGCAAGCACACCCAGCTCACCTTCTACTGTTACATCGAATTGGTGAGCATAGTCCACTACTTTCTTAGTCAGAGCCACATTCTCTTCGTAAGGCAAGTGAGAACCGTCGATCATTACCGAAGAAAATCCCATATCGATACAAGATTTGCACAATTCGAACGAATCGCCGTGATCGAGGTGCAGAACGATTTGAGGATGTTCGCAACCCAACTCTTTGGCATATTCCACTGCACCCTGTGCCATATAACGAAGCAATGTTTGGTTGGCATAGTTACGAGCACCTTTCGAAACTTGGAGAATTACCGGCGATTTAGTTTCAACAGAAGCCTTGATAATAGCCTGTAACTGTTCCATATTGTTAAAGTTGAAAGCGGGAATTGCATAACCGCCTTTGATAGCCTTAGCAAACATCTCTTTGGTGTTTACCAATCCTAATTCTTTGTAGCTTACCATCTTATAATAAATTAATGTTAGTAATTCCTCATGTGAAAAGATTGCGAAAAAAATCAATAGGACTTTTTCTTATCAGCTAGTCCGACTTGTTTTCGACAATCGTTGCAAAGATAAACATTTTTGCCGACTCCCTTTATCAACAAGTATAAAAAACATGCATACCGCATACTTTTTTACTAATTTTACATAACGGAAAATGTGGCATTCCACTCTCTTTATATCGATATAACCTGCAAAATGTTCAATAAATATACTCAGAAAAAGGTTAAATCTTTGTACAATCGCACATTATTGCATTTTGAAACCGTTTCTGCTTTCTCTATTCAATTATTATCTGTACTTTTGCCCTCCGTATATTTTTTATAACCCCTTAAATTCAATTCGTTTATAAAAAATGAGAAAATGGCGTATTGAGGACTCCGCCGAACTATATAACATCAACGGGTGGGGCCTGAAATATTTTTCGATCAACGACAAAGGGCACGTTGCTGTAACGCCCCGGGAGGGAAGCGCATCGGTCGATTTGAAAGAATTAATGGACGAGTTACAAGTCCGCGATGTCACGTCGCCCGTATTGTTGCGTTTTCCCGATATTCTCGATAATCGTATCGAGAAAATATCCAAATGTTTTCAACAAGCGGCCGACGAATATGGTTACACGGCCAAAAACTTCATCATCTACCCCATCAAGGTCAACCAAATGCGACAAGTGGTAGAAGAGATCGTCAGTCACGGTAAAAAATTCAACATCGGCTTGGAAGCGGGTTCCAAACCCGAATTGCATGCTGTATTGGCAATCAACACCGATGAAAACTCGCTCATCATCTGTAACGGATACAAAGATGAGAACTACGTAGAATTGGCACTTTTAGCTCAAAAGATGGGACGACGAATCTTCCTTGTCGTGGAAAAATTGAACGAACTACGTCTCATAGCCGACATTTCCAAACGCTTGAAAATACGTCCGAATATCGGGATTCGCATCAAACTGGCAAGTTCAGGCAGCGGCAAATGGGAAGAAAGCGGAGGTGACGGAAGCAAATTCGGGCTCAATTCCAGCGAATTGTTAGAAGCTCTCGATTTCTTGGAAAAAGCCAAGATGACCGATTGCCTCAAACTGATACACTTCCACATCGGCAGCCAAATCACAAAAATACGACGCATCAAAAATGCACTCAAAGAAGCGTCGCAATTTTATGTCCAGCTCCAAAACATGGGATTCCACGTAGAGTTTGTCGATATCGGCGGAGGCTTGGGTGTCGATTACGACGGAACCCGTTCCTCATCGAGCGAGAGCAGCATGAACTATTCTATACAGGAGTATGTCAACGACTCCGTCTCGGCGTTGGTCGATGCTTGCGCTAAAAACAATTTGCCGCAACCGAACATCATTACCGAGTCGGGACGGTCGCTTACCGCCCATCATTCCGTATTGGTATTCGAAGTACTGGAAACTACCTCGCTCCCGATATGGGACGAGAAAGAAGAACTCGGTGAAAATCCTCACGAACTGGTAGACGAGCTCTATAAAATATGGGACAACATGAATCAACCCCGGTTACTCGAATCGTGGCACGATGCCCTGCAAATCCGGGAAGAAGCGCTCGACCTGTTCGGGTTGGGTCTGCTCGACTTACGTACCCGTGCCCAGATAGAGCAACTATTCTGGTCTGTGGCTCGCGAAGTGAACGAAATCGCCTCCGACATGAAGCATGCTCCCGAAGAACTTCGGAAAATCTCCAAACTTCTGCCCGACAAGTATTTCTGCAACTTCTCTCTGTTCCAGTCGTTACCAGATTCATGGTCGATCGACCAACTTTTCCCCATCATGCCCATCAGTCGGCTTGACGAGCGTCCCGACCGCACGGCAACCATACAAGACATTACCTGCGACTCCGACGGAAAAATCAATAATTTCATCTCGTCGCACGGAGCGAATTCGCACCTTGCCGTACATGCGCTCAACAACAAGGAGCCCTATTACATAGGCGTATTCCTCGTGGGAGCTTATCAAGAGATATTGGGAGATATGCACAACCTTTTCGGTGACACGAATGCCGTGCACGTCAGCGTGTACAAAGACCGCTACGAAATAGACCAAGTCATCGACGGCGAAACGGTAGCCGAAGTCCTCGACTACGTGCAGTTCTCACCCAAGAAACTGGTTCGCAGTGTGGAAACATGGGTAACCTCATCTATGAAAGCCGGCATCATCACTCCCGAAGAAGGTAGAGAATTTCTCTCCAACTACCGATCGGGTTTGTACGGATATACCTATTTAGAAAACGATTAACTTTTCACATGGATTATCGGGACACGAGTTTCCCGGTAATCCATTCCTATTTAAAAATGCAACGCTATTTCATCTACCTCTCTTTCAACGGTGCGCAGTATCATGGTTGGCAAATACAGCCCAATGGAATCACCGTGCAAGAAGTCCTCGAAAAAGCGTTAGCCACATTGCTCCGCCGTGAAACGCCGGTGACAGGAGCGGGACGAACCGACGCCGGCGTCAACGCCCGGCTCATGGTTGCCCACTTCGACACGCCAATACCCCTCGACAATCCGACCGAAACGGCCGACAAACTCAATCGTATTCTGCCGCCCGACATAGCTGTCTACGAAATACGTCCCGTCATCGCCGAGGCACACAGTCGATTCGATGCTCTCAGTCGCACCTACAAATACTATATAATAGATCACAAATCACCATTTATCGAATCCTTCGCCTGCCGTTATCGGGGAGATCTCGACTTCGACAAAATGAATACGGCGGCCGAACAGCTCTACCGATATACCGATTTCACCAGTTTTAGCAAACTGCATACCGATGTTAAAACCAATAATTGCCGAGTGACATTCGCCCGCTGGGAACCCGAAGGCGAACGACAGGTATTTACCATCACTGCCGACCGCTTCCTCCGTAACATGGTGCGGGCCATCGTAGGAACGCTGCTCGATGTAGGACGGGGAAAACTTTCGGTGGAGGACTTCTGCCGTATCATCGAGCAAAAAAACCGTTGCGCCGCTGGAACTTCGGTCCCCGGCAAAGCGCTCTTTCTTCACGACATCGTTTACCCCGACCACATTTTCCTACCCCGTTAACCACCCTCTCACATCTTGTGGAAATCAAACACATCACACAAAACAAAGCCGACTTTCTTGACCTGCTTTTATTGGCCGACGAAAGCGAAACTATGATAACCCGCTATCTTGACCGCGGCGAAATGTTCGCCTTGTATGATGACGATTTGAAAAGCATCTGCGTTGTCACACAAGAAGGGAAAAATCTCTACGAAATTAAAAATCTGGCCACCTATCCGCCATTTCAACGACAAGGATATGCCCGTCGGCTAATCGAATACATAGAAAATCGCTACAACGCACCCAGCACGATACTGCAAGTCGGCACAGGCGACTCGCCTCTCACGATACCCTTTTACGAGCATTGTGGGTTCCGCTACTCCCATCGTATTCCTCGTTTCTTTACCGACAATTATCCGCACCCCATCTTCGAAGGAGGGAAACAGCTCGTCGATATGATCTATTTGAGAAAAGAACTCTGAGAAATTCTTTCGAAATTTCCCGGACAACGACTCTTGCGCGACCACCTATCGAACCGCTTTCTTCCGCTTCGTGATTACGAAATATAGCCCCAACAAGACAAACGGGATACTCAATATCTGCCCCATATCGATAGGCAATACATTCTCGAAATCCACCTGCCGCTCCTTCAAGAATTCGATAAAGAAGCGGAACAAAAATATCAAAGTAATACACAACCCGAAGTAAAGACCTCGCCCGTAATTATCCTTTTTATATCGAGCGACCCCGACCATAATCAAGAAAAACAGAAAATAAGCGATAGCCTCGTACAACTGAGCCGGGTGACGAGGGAGCATATCCACACGCTCGAATACAAAAGCCCACGGCACATCGGTGGGCAAACCTATAATTTCGGAATTCATCAAGTTGGCAAGCCGTATGAAACCCGCCGCCAACGGTGCGGCGATACCCATCATATCGAGAATATCGAGATAATGAATCTTGGTCTTGCGACAAAATATAGCAAGGGCTATAATCAACCCCAACGTTCCACCATGGCTTGCCAATCCCGCATATCCCGTAAACTTCCAATCGCCATCGGGATAAAAGTGCACCGGCAAAACGATTTCCAACGGGTGACTCAGGTAATAGTCAGGCTCATAAAACAAACAATGTCCCAACCGTGCCCCGATAAAAATACCTAAGAAACTGTATAAAAACAAATTCTGAAACGTATCGACAGGTAAACCCTTCGATTGATACAATTTATAAACCACCTGACTACCCGCCAAAATGGCGATAACCCAAAAGATACTGTACCAACGTATCGCAATGCCGGCAATCGAAAACAATATGGGATCGGGATTCCAATGGATATATAGCAACGCCATAATTTACAACGATGTATGTTAAAGAATAGTACAAGCCGAGAGTGGAAACAAATTCACTTGGTTACACCGGGGCACAATCTATTTTCGTAAAATGCAAAGATAACGCAAGGCACGAAAAGGGCAAAACGGACTTGTTCATTTTTTATTTCGAATCACTACCTATCTGCAACAGACTTTTCAAAAAACAACACAAACAAAGTCCTAATCTACCATCTTCTGCCTCTTTCCCAATCTCATCGGAAATAAGCAGGAGAAGATGGGGTGAAGAGACCCATTCAGTCAGACTCCCGTTCCACTTACACCAAACATCTATTTGTAAAAATTAAAACAGTTTCTAACTTTGCAGGCGATTTACAGATATAACTAAAAGATACAAAAGATGTGGTTATCACTCGCTTTTCTCTCGGCTTTCCTATTAGGCTGTTACGAAGTCTGTAAAAAGAAATCGCTCGACAACAACGCTGTCATTCCTGTACTCTTTCTCAATACCTGTTTTTGCAGTCTGTTGTTCCTCCCGTGTATTGTCCTTTCCTACGGGTTTCCCGAATTTATGCGAAATTCACTCTTCTATGTGCCCCCTTCCACCGGTCACGAGCATATTTATATCATAGGCAAAGCGGCGCTCGTCCTCACATCATGGACTTGTGCCTATTTCGCCACCAAACATTTGCCCATCACCATAGCCGGGCCAATCAAGGCTTCCCAACCCATTCTCACACTCATAGGAGCATTACTCATCTTCGGCGAGCAACTGAATCTCTATCAATGGATCGGAGTCATTCTGGCGATCGTCTCGTTCATTATGCTATCCTTCTCCGGAAGAAAAGAAGGCATCAATTTCAAACACAATATCTGGATTCTCTTTATAGTCCTCGCCACAATCACCGGTGCGGCCAGTGGGTTGTACGACAAATATCTCATGTCACACGGCTTCGACCGAATGACCGTACAAGTATGGTACTCCTACTATCAAATGGCGATGATGACCGTTATTCTCTTTGTATTATGGTATCCCAAACGTAAGCATACCACACCTTTTGTTTGGAAACCCTCTATCTTTTTCATCTCCTTGTTTCTCGTTTGTGCCGACTTCGTATATTTCTACGCCCTCAGCTACCCCGACTCCATGATTTCTATCGTCTCTATGGTACGCCGCAGCAGTGTCGTCGTCAGCTTCATAGCCGGCGCATTCCTGTTCCGAGAAAAAAATATCCGTAGCAAATCGTTCGATTTGATACTCGTCCTATTGGGTATGTTCTTCCTTTATCTCGGCACAAAATAAAAAACGGTAACAATATTTACGGCTGTTTTTTTGGCTCACAGAAGCAAATATGATTACTTTTGTGTCAAACGATCGTTATGAAACTAAGGAATCTGTTATTCTGTTTATGCTCGATAGTCACCTTGACATCATCGGCAATAGAACCGGTGGCGCAATTATTCATTGCCATGCCCGACTCGCTCGTCCCTTCTATCGAAGTAAACCGGAGGAAGGACTTGATCGATTTGATGCACGCCGGACAGAAAGCCGAGATTGTCACGAAACTCGGCGGTAAAGCCGAGATGACACTGCTACAAGACAGTCTGCTCTCGATCGACCTGTCGAAACGCAGTAAAATGGAAATACGGTGGTACGATACAACCGGTAACGACACGATTATCGCTCTTGTCAATACGGTATATGCCCCGGCGGGAGACAGTCGCATACGGTTTTTCGACACCGCATGGAAGGAACTCCCCGCTTCGGAACGCATTCGCCAGATACGACGGGAAGAGTTTTTCCAATTCCCCGATAGCTTGACAAAGGCCGAAAAAGAAGACCTTTTACGTCCGGTAGACATTTTCCTTGTGGAGTACAACTTCGCTACCGACGGTTCTCTATGTGCCCGGCAGTCATGGGCAAACTATCTAGACAAAGAATCATTCGATCGCATAGAACCCTATCTGCAAGATTCGATCGTGTTGCATTGGAACGGAAAAAGATTCAAATAAAACAACCTCACTTTCCTGAACAGAATCAGATTCAATCGCAGCGATAATCATCTTATATCATCAGAGACCAAACGGGCTTAGTCAACCATTAATTAGTAAGGATTGACCTTGTATATTCCAACCCCTCTCCTCAGAAACCGTTGTTTCTTCGATGTCTCCCCTATACGGCTAACGCCACACAGGGGAGAAGGATAAATACAACTCTCCAAAATAATGCGGCTGAGGGGAAACTCTTCCCTTACCGTTTCTCGTAGCCCTATGGAGTATGTCGCCAAACAAAATATAGGGAGAGGGGACACATAGTGACGGAGGGGTTCAAAAATACCCGCAGCAGAGGGAACGGATTAGGGCCTCCCCCTCCCCCCCTGCCGTGTCCCGTAGCTTTACGGGGTGTTCCCATAAAGGGATACAAGGAGAGTACCCACAGGGCAAGAAGGTGAAACTTTCAAAAAGCAATATATTATCTTTCTCAATTCTTCTCCGAAGAGATCCGGAATGAGGTTGTCGATAGAGATTCATCTCTAAAATCCAAGTCTATCCACACAAATTTTCTACTGAATCACAAAACGGGGTTACCTCACGGTAACCCCGTTTAATTATACAAAAAAGCCTCTTTAAAACTCTGCGTTTTTCGGCGTACGAGGGAACGGTATCACGTCGCGGATATTGGTCATACCTGTAACGAACAACAGCAACCGTTCGAATCCGAGCCCGAAACCCGAGTGGGGAGCCGTACCGAAACGGCGGGTATCGAGATACCACCACATATCCTTCATCGGGATATGCAACTCTTCGATACGGGCAAGTAACTTATCATAATTTTCCTCACGCTGCGAACCTCCGATAATCTCGCCGATACGGGGGAACAGCACGTCCATCGCCCGAACCGTCTTGCCATCGTCGTTCATTTTCATATAAAAAGCCTTTATCTCTTTCGGATAATCGGTGAGGATAACCGGTTTCTTGAAATGTTCCTCTACCAAGAAACGCTCATGTTCGCTCTGCAAATCGGCGCCCCAATAGACTGGATATTCGAATTTATGGCCCGACTCTTCCAAAATTTTTACACCTTCGGTGTACGGCAACCGCACAAAATCGTTATCCACGACGAACTTCAACCGGTCGATCAATTCCTTGTCGTACATCTGGCACAAAAATTCAAGGTCGTCCTGACAGTGATCGAGCGCATAGCGAATCAGGTATTTGAGGAAATCCTCCGCCAAATCCATGTTCTCTCCGATTTCGTTAAAAGCGACTTCCGGCTCTACCATCCAAAACTCGGCCAAGTGGCGCGGTGTATTCGAATTCTCGGCGCGGAACGTAGGGCCAAACGTATAAATCGCGCCCAAAGACATCGCACCCAATTCACCTTCGAGCTGTCCCGATACAGTGAGGCTGGTAGGTTTGCCGAAGAAATCCTCGCTATAATCCACCGCTCCGTCCTCGGTCTTAGGTACTTGGTTCAAGTCGAGAGTCGTTACTTGAAACATAGCTCCTGCACCTTCGCAGTCGCTACCCGTAATTAACGGAGTATTCAAATAGAAAAATCCCCGATCGTTGAAATATTTGTGAATGGCATAAGCCATATTGTGACGGATACGCAACACTGCTCCAAATGTGTTCGTACGAGGACGCAAATGTGCGATTTCCCGTAAAAATTCCAGCGTATGCCCTTTCTTCTGCAACGGATATACATCGGGGTCGGCGCCGCCGTAAAGCTCTATGCTATCGGCCTGTATCTCGGCCTGCTGACCTTTACCTTGCGACTCCACCAATGTACCGATGACACTAATACAAGCACCGGTCGTTATCGGTTTCATCTCCGCTTCCGAAAATTTGGAGAGGTCCACCACGACCTGTATATTTTTAATGGTAGAACCGTCGTTCACGGCAATAAAATTCACATTTTTATTGCCACGGCGCGTACGCACCCAACCCTTTACATTTACTTTTGTCCCGTAAAGAGATGCATCAAATGCATCGACGACTTTGGTTCTTTTCATTGTTTCCATACTTTCCTATATAATTGTACACTTTTTTAAGCATCGCCCCGTACGGAGAACCGTTCGGGACGTGATAAACATTTCTTATTCGAATGAACCCATCTGCAACATGTTCACCTCTTGCTGAGTGAGGTAACGCCAACGCCCCCGTTGCAAGTTCTTCTTGGTAAGCCCGGCGAAATAAACCCGGTCGAGTTTAACCACACGATACCCTAAGGCTTCGAAAATACGACGCACGATACGATTCCGACCCGAATGAATCTCGATACCCACTTGGTTCATATCCGTCTCGTTGGCATAACTTACGGCATCGGGCTGTATAGGGCCGTCTTCCAATTCTATACCATCGGCGATTCGTTGCATATCCTCCTCGCTCACATCTCGGTCGAGCCACACATGGTATATCTTTTTCTTGATAAACTTCGGGTGCGTCAGTTTCGATGCAAGGTCGCCATCATTCGTCAGCAGTAACACACCGGTCGTGTTGCGGTCGAGACGTCCCACCGGATAAATCCGTTCGGTACAAGCGTTACGCACGATATCCATCACCGTGAGTCGTCCTTGTGGGTCGTCCGATGTAGTCACACAATCCTTAGGTTTATTCAACAATACGTAAATCTTACGTTCCAAAGTCACCACCTTGCCACGGAATGTCACCGTATCATTACGGGTAATCTTCGTTCCCAGTTCGGTCACGGCAACCCCGTTGACCAACACTTCTCCGGCTTGAATAAATTCGTCGGCCTCACGACGGGAACAGATCCCTGCATTAGCCATAAATTTATTCAGACGAATCGGTTCATTCGGATCCACCTCCGGCAACTCATATTCGATGCGCTGCGGGCGGCTGAACACCTTATTATTCCGACGCGGTTGCTGGCGATTCTGATTATATCCTCCGCGATTATTATACCCCCGGTTATTATATCCGCCCGGGCGATTGTTTTGCTTCGGATAACGAGGTCTCTCACTTTCCCCGTAAGGCTGCTGAAACCCCTCTCCCACTTCGTTATTACGATTATAATCCTGATTATACCTCGGAGTATTGTTGTAGTTATTGTTCCGACGGTTGTTTCCGTAATTGCCCTGACGGTTATTGCTATACCCTCCCTGACGATTACCATAGTTGTTAGGACGTTCGTTACCGTAAGAACGATTTCCTCCATCTCCATAGTTATTGCGGGGATAGTATGGTCTTTCCGCATTCGCACTGTACGAGGAGTGTCCCTCTTCTCCTCCATTTCTTCTGTACTCTACTTTTTCATATCGCTCGGTCGCACCTTCGCGGTTCGACATTCCGATGCGCGGACGCTTAGCTCTTTTTTCGCTTTCCATAGAAATTGTTTGTAATTAAAAATACAAGCCTCTCGGCCTATAAAAAAAACATCTGTTATAAATGATAGTTATTTTTTCTCATAAACAAAAATTCGTACAAACCGAAAGTAAAAACAAATTTACTATCGAGCCGCAGCCTATGTTTGTAAATACGTTGCAAAGATACGAAGGATTTTTCATTTTGCTTCTATTACAATCGAATAAGTTGTTATTTTCTGCTTAAAAAAACAAAAGCTCGGGACTTTTGTTCGTCCGGCTCGCAAAGAATCTGCCTTACAACCGTTCAAAGCAACAAATACATGCTCAATACGGGAATCAGTGGGGGCCTTGCATACCCCTCTCCTCAGAAACGATTGTTTCTTCGGCCTCTCCCCTATCGCTATACGACACAGAGGAGAAGGGTAAAATCTATCCCTGTGCCGAAATGAGAATTACCATTTTAATCTTTTCTTCCTATTGTATCTATGTGGCATTGCCGGACATTTCAGCCCCTTTTTTTTAGAACAGTGAGGGATTGGAGCGAGATTATTAAAACCTCTTCCCTGCCGTGTCCCGTAATCTTACAGGGTGTTTTGCGACAGCAAAATATAGGGGCGATGTCCGAAGGACAGAGGGGTTAAATAAAATTATCCGCAACAGAGGAAACATATCAAAGTATCAACACCCTACCTCCGTTCATCGCAGATGAGATAGGGGGAGTGCCCGAAAGGCAAGGGGATTAAGCCTTCAAAAACATAATACATTATCTTTCTCAATCCTTCATCGAAGAGATCGAACTGTTGCTATCGTCAAGAATTTCATCGCTAAAATTCATGTCTATTCCTTCTGATTTTCTACTGAACCCAATACAGACTTTCCGAACCGATATGCGATAAATGTCGAAGGAGAATAAGAGGCCCTCTTATTCTCCTTCGGTTACAAGTCTTATTTTTAATCTTGTGAGGCTTCCCCACATCATCAAAACCCGGTATATGAGTGAGGAGTTATCTTTCGTAATTCCTCTTTTACCGATTCCGAAATATCGAGCGTATCGATAAATTCCCGTATGGAGTCGGCATTAATTACCGTATTCGTCCGTGTCAAAGCCTTCAAAGTCTCGTACGGGTGAGGATAACCTTCCCTCCGCAAAATCGTCTGGATACCTTCGGCTACCACATTCCACATCTGATCGAGATCGCGATATATAGCCGGTTCGTTCAGTAACAGTTTATTCAATCCCTTGATTGTACTATGGAAGGCAATTAACGTATGAGCCAAAGGAACACCCACATTCCGCAGCACGGTCGAGTCGGTCAAGTCGCGTTGCAAGCGCGAAACCGGCAACTTCGAAGACAAGTGGTCCAATATGGCATTGGCTATTCCGAGATTCCCCTCCGAATTTTCATAATCGATGGGATTCACCTTGTGAGGCATTGCCGACGAACCCACTTCTCCCGCTTTGATTTTCTGCTTGAAATACTCCATAGAAATGTATTGCCAGAAATCCCGGTCGAGATCTACCACAATCGTGTTGATACGGCGCAAAGCATCGAACAGAGCGGCGAGATTGTCGTAATTCGAAATTTGAGTGGTCCACTCCTCCCGGTCTATCCCCAACCGCTCCTTCAAAAATCTATTCCCGAATGCCGGCCAATCGATATCGGGATAAGCAAAACGATGAGCATTGAAATTACCGGTAGCTCCTCCGAACTTACCGCTCACCGGAACCGATTCGAGCAAAGCCATCTGTCGTTCCAACCGATAGCCAAATACCCGTATCTCTTTCCCCAGACGGGTGGGCGATGCCGGCTGCCCGTGAGTTTTGGCAAGCATGGGAATATCTTTCCATTCCTCGGCATACCGGTTGATAATAGCCAGCATATCTTTCAACACCGGGAAATAACAATCGTGCAAAGCCTCTTTCAACAAAAGAGGAACCGACGTATTATTAATATCCTGTGAAGTCAACCCGAAATGGATAAACTCTTTATAAGCCTCCAAATGCAATTCGTCGAATTTCTCTTTAATAAAATACTCGACAGCTTTCACATCATGATTAGTAACAGACTCTATCGACTTCACTTTTTCGGCATCGGCCCCCGTAAAATCGGTATATATCTTGCGCAACGCCGGGAACAAATCAGGATTTACCCCCGAGAGCTGAGGCAGAGGCAATTCGCACAATGCAATGAAATACTCGATTTCGACCCGTACCCTATACCGGATAAGTGCCCATTCCGAAAAATAAAGCGACAAATTTTCCACCTTATTGCGATAGCGGCCATCGACAGGAGATATAGCCGTGAGTGATGATAATTCCATAGTCTCTTATTTGAAATAGAGCACAAAAATACGATTTCCCCGGCAATTTTTACACAAAAATTTCATTTTTTGTTTTGCGGATAAAAAAATAGTATTACCTTTGCAACGCTTTTCGGCAAACTATCCGGGCGTTTAGCTCAGCTGGTTTAGAGCATCTGCCTTACAAGCAGAGGGTCGGCGGTTCGAATCCGTCAACGCCCACAAGAAAACCTGACGCGAGAAATCAAGTCAGGTTTTTTCTTTTTTAAATATTTTCTAACTACATTCTAAATTTATCCGCACTACAATTATAAAATTAAATATGTTGCATTAACTTTTCAGAATCTTTGCGCATGTTTCGATATTAATTATTAATTTTGCAGACTGAATAATACGTATAATTTATGGAACTTGATTTGCTGACAGCCATATCGCCTGTTGATGGCCGTTATAGAGGAAAAACAGAAGCATTGGCAGAATATTTTTCAGAGTATGCGCTCATACGTTACAGAGTGCGCGTTGAAATAGAATATTTCATCTCTTTGTGTGAACTACCCTTGCCCCAATTGGCCGCATTCGACCACTCGCTCTTCTCTCGTCTGAGAGATATCTATCTGACGTTTGATGAGACAGCGGCCGCTCGCGTGAAAGACATTGAGAAGGTTACCAACCACGACGTGAAGGCCGTGGAGTATTTCATCAAGGAGGAGTTTGATAAGATAGGTGGGCTGGACGCCTACAAGGAGTTCATACATTTCGGACTTACATCCCAGGATATCAACAATACCAGTGTGCCGCTCTCTGTCAAGGAGGCGCTTGCCGATGTGTATTGTCCGGCTGTGGAGGAACTTATCTCACAACTGAACGATTACGCCGAGGAGTGGAAAGAGATACCCATGCTCGCCAAGACACACGGTCAGCCGGCTTCGCCCACACGTCTGGGCAAAGAGGTGAAGGTGTTCGCCTATCGTTTGGAAGAACAGCTCAAACAACTGAAGAACTGTCGCATGACCGCCAAATTCGGTGGCGCAACGGGCAACTACAACGCTCACCACGTGGCATATCCGCAGTACGACTGGAAGACGTTCGGCAATCGATTTGCCTCGGAGAAACTCGGTCTGGAGCGCGAGCAGTACACCACACAGATAAGCAACTACGACTGTCTGGGTTCGGTGTTTGACGCCGTGCGCCGCATCAATACCATCATCGTCGATCTCGACCGCGATTTCTGGATGTATATCTCAATGGATTATTTCAAACAGAAAATCAAACAGGGCGAGGTGGGATCGAGCGCAATGCCGCATAAGGTGAATCCCATCGACTTTGAGAACAGCGAGGGCAATCTGGGCATAGCCAACGCACTGTTGCAGTTCATCGCACAGAAACTGCCGGTGAGCCGTCTGCAGCGCGACCTTACAGACTCCACGGTGCTCCGCAACATCGGTGTGCCTCTCGGACACGGACTTATCGCCATACAGAGCACACTGAAGGGACTGCGCAAGCTGATTCTCAACGAACAGAAAATCAACGAAGATCTCGACAATACATGGGCTGTGGTGGCCGAGGCCATACAGACCATACTGCGCCGCGAGGCCTATCCGCATCCTTACGAGGCGCTCAAGGCGCTCACTCGTACCAATACGAAAATGACTGAACAGACCATTCACGATTTCATCCGGACATTGGATGTATCCGATGATGTGAAGAATGAACTCATGGCCATAACACCGCATAATTATACGGGTATCTGATAACGGTGATTACAAAAAGACAATATTTAAAACAGAAATATTTGCACATAATTTATTAACCGGAGCCGTGAGGCCGAAACACATTATTATATTATGGAAATGGATATAGAAAACAAAACACAGAAACAGGCAAGTGAACAGAGCGAAACGCACGAGCGTTCGATATCTAATTATCAAAATGAGTATAAGAGCGCAAGCCGTCCGCAGCGCCCGCGTATCCATGCGCAGCGCACATACACCGCTGTGAGAAGCAGCGAGGCTGGCGGTTTCCGACCTGAAGGATTCGGTACAGGCTTGCAACAGAATAATAATGGCGGTGGCTACCAGCCCCGTCAGCAGGGCGGCTATCGTCCCCGTTTCAACAACACCGAGGGCTCTCAGAGCGGTTATCAGCCCCGTCAGCAGGGCGGCTATCGCCCCCGTTTCAACAACACCGAGGGCGGTCAGGGCGGCTATCAGCCCCGTCAGCAGGGTGGCTATCGCCCCCGTTTCAACAACAACGAGGGTGGCCAGGGCGGCTATCAGCCCCGTCAGCAGGGCGGTTATCGTCCCCGCACGGGCAATTACGACCCGAATGCCAAGTACAGCATGAAGAAACGCATCGAGTACAGCGAAACTCACATCGACCCGAACGAGCCCTTGCGTCTCAACAAATACCTCGCTAATGCCGGCGTATGTAGCCGACGCGAGGCCGACGAGTATATCCAGGCCGGTGAGATAACAGTCAACGGCACTGTCGTGACCGAACTCGGAACTAAGGTCCTGCGCTCGGACGAGGTGAAATTCCACGACAAACCGGTGACTCTGGAGAAAAAGGTGTACGTGCTGCTCAACAAACCCAAAGACTGCGTCACCACCAGTGACGACCCGCAACAGCGCAAGACAGTCATGGACATCGTCGGTAATGTATGCCCGGAGCGCATCTATCCTGTGGGACGTCTTGACCGTAACACCACCGGTGTGCTTCTCCTTACCAACGATGGCGACCTCGCCAGCAAGCTCACACATCCCAAATTCCTGAAAAAGAAAGTTTATCACGTGTTCCTCGACAAGAATGTCACCGCCAGCGATATGAAACAGATATCCGAAGGTATCGAACTGGAGGACGGCGAGATACATGCCGACGAGATAGCCTACGCCAGCGATACGGACAAGAGTCAGGTGGGTATCGAGATCCACAGTGGCAAAAACCGCATCGTGCGTCGTATCTTCGAGCATCTCGGCTATCGCGTGGTCAAGCTCGACCGTGTGCAGTTTGCCGGACTGACAAAGAAGAATTTGCGCCGCGGCGACTGGCGATTCCTCACTGAGAAAGAGGTGGAGATGCTTCGTATGGGAGCCTTTGAATAATCAATCGGGAGCCTTTCAATATTAATACGGGCTTTCGAATAACAAGAAAAATCAAATGAAAGATGGAAACAATACGCAGAACAAAAGTTGTTGACGTGCTCCGTCGCACCGATTTCGGTGCTGAGGTGAACGTCAAAGGATGGGTTCGTACTCACCGCAGCAGCAAGGCTGTGGATTTCATAGCATTGAACGATGGTTCGACAATCAAGAATGTACAGATAGTCGTAGACCCTTCAGCGTTTGACGAAAACATACTGAAGCAGATCACTACGGGCGCTTGCATCAGTGCCACAGGTAAGCTCGTGGAGAGTCAGGGTGCCGGACAGACTTCCGAGATACAATGTCATGACTTGCAGATTTATGGTCTTTGCGGCTCAGATTATCCCATGCAGAAGAAGGGACAGAGCTTTGAATATATGCGTCAGTATGCCCACATGCGACTCAGAACGAATACTTTTGGCGCCGTGATGCGCATCCGCCACAACATGGCCATTGCCATACACAAGTTCTTTCACGACCGTGGATTCTTCTATTTCCATACTCCTATCATCACAGCCAGCGACTGCGAGGGTGCGGGAGAGATGTTTCAGGTCACCACAAAGAATCTTTATGACCTGAAGAAGGATGAAGAAGGCAAGATCATCTACACCGATGATTTCTTCGGCAAGATGACCTCGCTCACCGTATCGGGACAGCTTGAGGGTGAACTCGGAGCCACAGCCTTAGGTCAGATATACACCTTCGGTCCCACGTTCCGTGCCGAAAACAGCAATACTCCGCGCCATCTGGCCGAGTTCTGGATGATTGAGCCTGAGGTGGCTTTCATCGATATGAACGACCTGATGGACCTTGAGGAGGACTTTATCAAGCACTGTGTGAAGTGGGCTTTGGACAACTGCAAGGATGATCTCGAGTTCCTCAACAAGATGATAGACAAGGGTCTCATAGAGAGACTGCAGGGTGTGCTCAAGGATTCGTTTGTGCGTTTGCCTTATACCGAGGGTATCAAGATACTCGAAGAGGCTGCCGCCAACGGCAAGAAATTTGAGTTCCCCGTATCATGGGGCATGGATCTGGCCAGCGAGCATGAGCGTTTCCTCGTTGAGGAACATTTCAAGAAACCTGTGATACTCACCGATTATCCCAAAGAAATCAAGGCCTTCTATATGAAGATGAATGAGGATGGCCGCACGGTGCAGGGCACCGACGTGCTCTTCCCGCAGATAGGAGAGATCATCGGAGGCAGTGTGCGTGAGGAGAGTTATGATAAGCTCATGGCTCAGATCAACGAACGCAATATCCCGATGAAGGATATGTGGTGGTATCTTGACACCCGCAAGTACGGATCATGTCCTCATGGAGGTTTCGGCCTCGGTTTCGAGCGCCTGATACTCTTCGTCACCGGCATGCAGAACATACGCGACGTGATACCTTTCCCGCGTACTCCGAAGACAGCCGAATTCTAAAATCAGCCGACATAAGTTGTTCCAGCGACAACGTGTCGATATTTTATTGATCATCCGTCTTGATGGCGCAGTCCGTAATCCCGGTCGAGATTGCAGACTGCGCTTTTTCGTGTTGTTGTATCAACGAATTTTTTAGTTTTCTTTAAGTTTACCTCTTAAGTTTAACGATATTTTGTAAAATATAAACAAAATTTTCCTAATATAAGATATTTTATATATCTTTGCATTGTTACAAACCATTCATTTAAGAAATTAGATATGAAAAAACTTTTTTTGTTTTTGGCTTTGGCATTGTCTTGTTTTGCCAAATCCTCGGCTCAGAATGAGAGCTTTTACGGAGTATTCAATCATGTCGGTGCCGGTTTGAACGTTGGTACCGAGGGTATCGGAATCAATGTCGCCGCCCCGCTTACAAAATATCTTGAGGTCAGCGCGGGCATAGACTTCATGCCTGGCTTCAAGATCAACGGCGATGTGGACGTCAACGATCTCAACACGAGCGGCTACACAATCCCTATCGACGCCGTTAATGTCGAGGGCAAATTCTCTCGCACAACCATGAATGTCAAGTTCAGCTGCTATCCGTTTGGTGACAGGAACAACCTGTTTGTGGCCGCCGGATTCTCTTTCGGAGGCAAGAAGATAGCCAAGCTCAAAGGACATAGCGATGACATTCTCAATTTCATGCAACGTCCCGATGTTCCTGATTATGTGAAGGACGAGGTTTATGCCCAGATAGACAAGTACCAGGTGAAGTTCAACGAGAATGGTGATGTGCTCGGCGATGTACGTGTCAGTGGTTTCCGCCCCTACCTCGGACTGGGTTACGGACGTCTTGTGCCGAAGAAACGCGTCGGTTTCCGTGTGGAGCTTGGAGCACAATTCCATGGCAAGATGAAGATTTACCAGAGCGACAAGTTGGTTGATACAAACGATATTGATGATGTTGACGACGACATTTCCAAAATTGTAGACAAACTGACTGTTTATCCGGTATTGAAATTCACTATCAGCGGCCGAATTTTATAATATGTCATAACTTATATGTTATGTTCAAAATATGAATTATCATTTGGATTGTGTGCATGTTCCTGTCACAGATAACAGGGCACGGGGAATGAATGCCCGTAATCCGTATGAATAAAGTGTAACCGATACATCGATATCGTTGCACGACAAACGGGATGAAGGAATATGCTGAAGTCTTCATCGAGGCTCGGCATGGATATTCCTTCATTCCGTTTGTTTCTTTTGCAGTATTGTGGAAGAAACGTTTTTTCGGAGTGACTCGTTTTTTTTCCAACCGATGATATCCTTGATTACCTCGCCGCCGGCGATAAGTCCTGCCGCGGCGGGAACAAACGCATTGCTTGCCGGAACGGGCCGTCTGGCGGTCTGGCCGGAGCATTCCGGATTGTCGTTACATGTGTCTTGAACCATCGGTACTGTCGGTTGCTCTTCGCTGAAAACCACCTTCAGATGATCGATATTCAGTTTGCGCAGTCTTTTTCTTATCACTTTTGCAAGCGGGTCCATGCTTGTCTTGCTTATGTCGGTAATGCGGAAGGCCGTGGCATCCATCTTGTTGGCCGCCCCCATGCACGACAATATCCGTATGTTCAGGGCGTGGCACCGTCTGACAAGCTCGACTTTGGCACTCACGGTATCGATGCAGTCCACCACATAATCGTATTTCGTGAGGTCAAATTCATCAGCGTTTGCGGGCAGATAGAATGTTGCGAACTTGCGGACGGTGCAGTCGGGATTGATGTCGAGGATACGTTGCTCCATCACGTCCACCTTAAGTTGTCCCACGGTGGAGTGCAGGGCGATGATCTGACGGTTGATGTTGGTGATGTTCACGCGGTCGTTGTCGATGATGTCGATGGCTCCCACGCCGCTCCGCGCCAATACCTCGACCACATGACCGCCCACGCCTCCGACGCCAAACACGGCCACATGCTTTTCCCGCAGCAGCTCCACGGCGGCGTCGCCGAGCAACATCCGTGTACGTTGAAACTGGTCCATGCCTATTTCGCCAGTCTTATCTCAAGCGGGCTTACCGTGATGAGATGACGCTTGTAGAGGTCGCCCACCGCACGTTTGTACACCTTTTTGCTCACCTGAAACATCCGTTTGATGTCCTCGGCCTCGCTCTTGTCACCCAGCGGGCACACCCCGCCGTTGGCATGTAGATATTCGAGCAGTGTGACGGCGAAATCCTCCGTCTGTCGTCTGCCGACAGGTTGAAGCGTCACGTCTATCTTGCCGTCGGGCCGCACGGTCGAGATATATCCCTTCATGCGGTCGCCCGTGTGCACAAGTCTGAATATCTGGTCGTCGTATATCAGTCCGGCAAAGCGGTTGTCCACTATCACTTTGAATCCCAACTCGGTCTTCTGCCATATCAGCAGGTCCACCTCGTCGCCGCGGTTGTATTCCGGTCGGCCGTTGTCAAGATAATGTTCCACCTTGGCCGAAGCCATGATGCGGTAGCTCTCCTCGTCTATGTGCACGTGCACGATGTAGCTCTCGCCCTCGCGCATACGCTTTTTCTGTTCGCGGAAGGGGCAGAACAGGTCTTTCATGAGTCCCCAGTCGAGGAATGCCCCGTACTGATTGACCCATGCCACATTGAGACAGGCAAAGTCGCCCACCTTTGCTTTGGGTTCCTCTGTGGTGGCCACGAGGCGTTCTTCATTGTCCAGATAGATGAACACCTCCATCGTGTCGCCCGGCTGAGCACCCTCGGGCACGTAGCGCGAAGGCAGCAGGATGTCGCCCTCCGGCCCTCCGTCGAGATACAGGCCGAAATCCACCCGTCGCACCACCTTCAGTATGTTGTAATCGCCAAGTTTTATCATTGTGTCGTATTATTTCTGTGTTGAAACTACAAGACGGCCTCTTCCGCCTTTCGGTTCTCGCCCACGAGCATGCCGTCCTTCATCATGATGGTGCGGTCGGTGATGCGGGCCAGGCTCTCGTCGTGGGTGACGATGACGAATGTCTGACCGAACTTGTCGCGCAGGTCGAAGAATAGTCGGTGCAGCTCCTCCTTGTTCTTGGAGTCGAGACTGCCGCTCGGTTCGTCAGCCAGTATCACCGCCGGGTTGTTCATGAGCGCCCTTGCCACGGCCACACGCTGTTTCTCGCCGCCCGAGAGCTCCGCCGGTTTGTGCCCGGCGCGGTCGGCCAGTCCCATGAAATCGAGCAGTTCCCCGGCCCGCCTTTTAGCTGTCTTTTGGTCGATGCCTGCGATGTAGGCCGGAATCATGATATTCTCGATGGCTGTGAATTCGGGCAGCAGTTGATGAAACTGAAACACGAATCCGATATGCCGGTTGCGAAAATCGCTCAGTCGTTTCTGTCCGAGCAAGCCCGTGTCCACCCCGTCGATGATTATAGAGCCCGTGTCGGCCTTGTCGAGCGTACCGATGATCTGGAGCAGAGTGGTCTTGCCGGCTCCGCTGGGTCCCACGATGCTCACCACCTCGCCCTTTTCGATGTGCAGGTCGATACCTTTGAGCACCTGGAGCGGTCCGAAGCTTCTTGTTATTCCTTTGATGTCTATCATATATGGTGTATGATTGTATGAGTCAGCCACGTCGTGGCGTATCAGTGTCCTATCTTTTCAGTATTTTTCTTCACGTTTCTTATCCATTTGCCGATGCTCTCGTATGCACTTCTGTCCTCCGTGTGCTGCGGTTGGGCGAAGGTCATCTCGTCCATGGCATCGCCGTGCTGGTCAGGGAAGATGATCAGTATGTTCTTGCCCGAGAAATGGTTTGTGATCTCCTCCGGCAGATATTCCAGCGCATTCTTATACGACACGGTGCCCTTGCGGGCCACCACAACGACAAAGAGATGGTCCTCGGCGATGGTAGAGGCCAGCTGTGGCATTTCGTTCCAGTGGTCCATAGCCGAGTATTCGGCTTTCACGTCCGGGTGACAGTCGGATATGTATTCGTTGATGAGCGGCAGCGTGTCGTGGCGTCCGTGGAATATGATGCGGCACTCGGTGTTCTCCGCCAGTCGCGCCAGACGTTCCACCCAGCGGTAGAATCCCGGTTCGAACTGCGCCCTCGAGGGCACCGCCACTACTATGCGGCGTATGGTGGAGAGGGGCTGTTTGAGCCGGGCCATCATTATCTGATTGTTCAGTCCGTTGAACAGACTCTGATGAAACTCGCCCCAGAACTTGGGCGACACCTCCTTGTTCATGTGCATGCCGATGATGATCTCGGAGGCCATGAACTCCTTGAACGCATGTTTGATGCCGTTGGCGATATTGGCCGCCACTCGCACCTGGGTTATCATCTTCACGTCGGCGGCCGAAGCGTATTGCGCCACATTCTCGAGCAACTGTTGTCCGCGTTGCTGGTTGGCGCGCATGTCGGCGTCGTCGTACACCACGTTGAGGCCCACTATCTCGCGTCCCAATTTAGGGTTGCGCACCATCAGTGCCAGATTGAGCAGGCGGTTGGCATACTCGGGGTATCTCATGGGTATGAGTATGCGTTCGTCGTCCGTGTGCCGGTCGTCATGAGGCATGTCCTTGTCGCGCAGGATTATCTGCTGGGCGGCGGTCTCGGTGACGATGGTCGATATGATGCATGTGAAGAGAATCATGATAATGACGCCGTTGAGCATCCGGTCGTCCACGAGATATTGTCCCGGCGCCGTCTCAATCTTCATGCCCACCATCACCATGGCTATCGCTCCGGCAGCATGGGCCGATGTGAGGCCGAACATCATGTTGCCCGACGACAACGGCAGGCGGAACAGCATGCACGAGAGATATGCCGCGATGGCCTTGCCGAAGGTGCCGAAAAAGACGATGGCCAGCACCACCCATACTATGTCGCCGCCGGCAAAGAGCAGATGCACATTGATGAGCATGCCCACGCCGATGAGGAAATAGGGTATGAACAAGGCGTTGCCTATGAACTCGATGCGGTTCATCAGGGGCGACACGTGGGGTATGTAGCGGTTGAGTATCAGTCCGGCCATGAACGCTCCGAAGATGCCCTCCATGCCTGTCAGTTCGCTCAGGGCCGCACTCAAGAAAAGCATCGAAAGCACAAAGATGAACTGCATCACGGCGTCGCTGTATCGGCGCAGAAACCACCGCGTGAGCCTGGGCACAGCCATGCTCATGAACACGCAATAGACCGAGAACTTCACTGTAAACAGCATCCAGAATCCCATGCCGGCACTGTCGTCATGCAACGCCACCACTATGGCCAATGTGACAAGCGACAGCAACAGCGATATCATCGACGAACCCACGCTCAGGCTCACGCTCTTCTTGCGTTGCAGACCGTAGCGCCCGACGATGGGGTAGGCTATGAGCGTGTTGGAAGCCATGATACAGCCCAACAGCATCGAGGCCTGGAGCGAATAGCCCAGCAGCGTGACGCTCATGGCGAATGTGAGCAGGAAGGGGGCGGCGAATGTGAGCAGACCGAACGACAGAAACTTGGAACCGTCCTTCTTCAGTCCGTCCATGTTCATCTCGAGCGATGCCAGAAACATGATGTAGTACAGACCCACCTTGCCGAAGAGCTCGAACGAGTCGTCGCGCACGAGGATGTTCAGTCCGTATTTTCCTATGATGACGCCGGCCAGCACCATGCCTATGATGTGCGGGATGCGTAGCTTTCCCATGATGATGGGCGCAGACAGGATGATGAGCAACACCACGAAGAATATGAGTGTGGGGTCTGTGATGGGAAAATATTGACTGAAATCCGGCATAGGTGCGTGTTGAATATATTTCATGCAAACTTACTCAATTTTTTTCGATTATCGTCCTTTGTGCGGGCTAAAATCGCTCGGTTCACCGTATTTAATCGGCCTGCCCACCGTATTATCATTATGTGGCGCGAACGAAGGCTTTATACAAAATCTTGATCAATTCACGTTATTTAACTATATTGCCTATTTCTAATGTTAAATTTTTACCCTTCAACCCTCTTATTTTGCCCGTTTTTCCAAACGAGAGAGGCTTCGGCCGCAAATACGCCAAAAATTCGTGGTTTTGCTTAATCTCTTCTTGATCAGCGGGTTAACTCAGAATGTCCGTTGTGTCAACCCTCTGATTCTGCGAAAAAGCCCAACTTGGCATGCGAAAGGAACCCTTTTAGGGTGCGAAAGGGCCCCTTTCGGAGTCCAAAAGGGCCCTTTTTGGAACCTAAATCGGGCACTTTTTCGTCATTTTTAGGGTAAAATTGTACCGAAAAGTGTTAACAACTGTTATGAAATTACGGTTTTTCGCCATCGCGTAATTCTCTTTCGTGAAAAATGAAATGTTAAATCCGATTTATGTAAATGTGAATAAATATTAATCAATCTTCATCATTGTGTTTGTCATTCCAAATTCCCGCCGCATCTTTTTTGTACTATCGGTCCTACACCGACTGATAATATTTTCATCTTTCATATCACTCCGAATATCGGTTGATTCTTCCACTTTTTCTCCTCCTTTTTTGCACAATCATCAGTAGCGGGTTGAAAAAATATACCCATAGATTGCGTATTGTATGAAAAATATGTAACTTTGTGGCGAAAAGAAATGTATTCAAAATAAAATCAGAACAAAATGAAAGCAGCAATTGTTGGAGCAAGTGGAGCAGTCGGACAGGAATTCCTGCGTCTGCTCGCCGAACGTGATTTCCCGGTAGACGAATTAGTGCTCTTCGGCTCGGAACGCTCGGCCGGCACAACCTATGAGTTTAAAGGAAAACAACTGACAGTCAAACTGTTGCAGCATAACGACGATTTCAAGGACATCGACATAGCATTCGTGTCGGCCGGTGGCGGCACATCTCTCGAATACGCCGAGACCATCACCAAGCACGGCACGGTGATGATAGACAACTCGAGCGCTTTCCGCATGTGCGACGATGTGCCTCTGGTGGTGCCCGAGTGCAACGCCGAGGATGCCCTTGTGCGTCCGCGCGGCATCATAGCCAACCCCAACTGCACCACAATAATGATGGTGGTGGTGCTTCAGCCGATAGAGAAAATCAGCCACATCAAGCGCATCCGCGTGGCAAGCTATCAGAGCGCGAGCGGTGCTGGAGCGGCTGCCATGGCCGAGCTCCAGCAGCAATACACCGAGATAGTGAACGGTCAGCCCGTCACCGTAAAGAAATTCCCGCATCAGTTGGCCTACAACGTCATCCCGCAGATCGATGTCTTCACCGACAACGACTACACCAAAGAGGAGATGAAGATGTACAACGAGACGCGCAAGATAATGCACAGCGACGTCAAGTGCTCGGCCACCTGTGTGCGTGTGTCATCGCTCCGCAGCCACTCCGAGAGTGTATGGATTGAGACCGAACAGCCCATCGACATCGATGAGGTGCGCCGTGCCATCGCCGCTGCACCCGGATGCACCCTCAAGGACGACCCTGCCAACCTCGTATATCCCATGCCGCTCGAGACGGCGGGAAAGGACGACGTGTTCGTGGGACGTGTGCGCAAGGACATCACCGACGAATGCGGACTCACCCTGTGGCTCAGCGGCGACCAGATACGCAAGGGCGCGGCGCTCAACGCGGTGCAGATAGCCGAATATCTCATCAAAGTGGGAAATGTGAAATAATGATGTGAAATAACATACGCCAATCGAATTGTAGCGATTTTTTTTGGTGTATTACCGAAAAGAGCGTATCTTTGCATACGCTTTTTAGGCGCTTGTGGCGGAATTGGTAGACGCGCCAGACTTAGGATCTGGTGTCTCGCGACGTGTAGGTTCGAGTCCTATCAGGCGCACAGATTAAACGCTAATTATCTAATAATCAGATAGTTAGCGTTTTTATATTATCAAAATTAGCTACAAATATGTCACAAAGTTTTTCGTAATTTTGATTGTTTGAGTATTGTTTTTGTGGTTTTAAGTTCGTTATATCAAACTTTTGGATCATCCGAAATCTGGAGTGACGAAACGAAAACCATTGATAAACATGATAGATATCTACAAGTCGGTGTAGGGCCGCAAACTTTTGCGGCCGCAAGGGCGATTGCCACAAATTCATTTTCCTGACAGGGTATTATGTGTTTTTTCTGACGCGTAAAAAACTGTTTTAACGGATGATATGGTATGGGGATTCTTGCGGCCGCAAAAGTTTGCGGCCCTACATCGACTAATTGATATCCTTTAACCTTCTGTATATCACTCCAAATGTCTGATGATCCAAACTTTTTCATATATTTGCGATATAATTCCAAACAATCATGAAACAGTTTGTTTTTGTCCCTAAAGTTTTTAGCAATGTACTCGGGTACTAAATGGATTTCGGACTTTGTACAAATTGATATGTGGGGAGGACCCGCTTATAGGGATAAGGCGCAATATACAATATTAAGGAGGCAATAAAATGATGTCAAGAATTATTTGCATGGCGGTGTTGGCTCTTTGTCTTACGAGCCGAACCTATGCGCAGAGTGAAGACGCCCGCAGTGTGGAGGCGCAGATAAAGCAGTGCTGGACGGACTATATGCGGGCTTGGCTCTATGATGATGCTGAAAAGAGAAAGGACGCCGTGAGGGAAGAGTGGTTCACCCCAGGAATGAAAGCGAAGGCCGGTGGCGAATTGAACAATGCAGGATATGAAAAATCATCGGCAGATAAGGAAACGGGAATACAACGGTGGGCAAGGCTACGTTGTATCTCCGTTTTTTTGAAATAAGATTTAGTTAAAAATGCACTAATGCCATGATTTATGGTGGATTTTTAAATTAAAGTGTTATCTTTGCACGAAACATAAACGATTTACGTGACTGATATCCTGAGCAAGTACGAGCCTATCACCCTCGCCGAGATGAAGGGGATACGCCTGATGAATCGTACTGATACGAAATTTGTTACTACGACTGAGAGGCTGAAGGAGCTTCTCCTTATGGCTCGTATGGCATACAGGGCGCAGGAAATCGACGGACGGCGGATAGCCAGATACTACACTGTTTATTTTGATACGGACGAGTGCGACATGTTTCATGTCCACCAGTGCGGTGTGCTCAACCGTCAGAAGCTGCGTATCAGGTCGTATGTGGACTCCGGACTGAATTTTCTTGAGGTAAAGACCAAGAACAATCATAAGCGAACAAAGAAGCAACGCGTCACGGTGGAAGGGTTCAGTCCGCTCGCGCCGCGCTACGACATGATATTCGACAACGACGGGATCGACGAAATGGAGGACGCCAACGGCTACGTGGATTTCATCAACAGTCATCTCCGCTACGATGCCGACAGCCTGGCGCCGCAGATAGAGAACCGGTTCAACAGAATAACACTCGTGAATAACAACAAGACCGAACGCCTGACCATTGACACCGACCTGCGCTTTCACAATCTGTCAACGGGTCGCGACATGTCTTTCGACGGCATTGCCGTAATAGAGCTCAAGCGCGACGGACAGGTCTACTCGCCCATCCTTGACATGCTGCTCGACCTGCGCATCAAGCCGATGGGCTTCAGCAAGTATTGCATGGGGGCGGCCTTCACCAACGACACGCTGCGGTGCAACCGGTTCATACCGCGCATGCACACCGTGGGCAAACTAATGCAGGAGGCCCATCGTTGTCGCGGCGAAATATAAGACATATTTATTAAAAAAAACAGAATCTCATTATTAATCTAAAAACACTCGGAAGATGGAAGAATTGGAAGACGAAATCGACTTGTTGGGCACACCACTTATTGCCGGACTTGATTTCTTAGTGATGTTGCTCAGATTTTCGTTCAACACATTGGTAGTATGGTTGATGATACATTGCCTGTATTATCCCAAGAGCAAGCGGCGTGACTATTATTTCACCTTCATGCTGATAAGCATAAGTATCTTTTTCATGATATTCCTGTTGGGCGGTGTCAAGCTCAAGGTGGGATTCGCACTCGGACTGTTTGCCATCTTCGGTATCATACGCTACCGCACCGAGTCGATGCCCGTCAGGGAGATGACCTATCTCTTCAGCATCATCTCCATCTCGGTGATCAACGCCCTGGCCACCACCATCAGTTATGCCGAACTGCTGATGACCAATGCGATATTCCTGTTGGCCACATGGTTTTTCGAGAGCTACAAACTGCTCAAACATGTGTCGACCAAGCTCATACAGTATGACCGCATAGCGCTCATCCGGCCTGACAGACGCGAAGAACTGATAGCCGACCTCAAGCAACGCACGGGACTGAATATAACGAAGGTGGAGATAGGCGCGCTCGACTTCCTGCGCGATATGGCCATCGTCAAGATATATTATGAGTCGGATGTTTATGAAGACAACAGCATTATAAGTAACGAATTGAAATTATCCAAAGAAGAATGGACAGGACAAAAGAAATAAGAAATGCCATCGCCGGCGCACGATATGTGTGTCTGCTTGTGGCGCTGATGTTCATGGCGTCGGGTCTGCATGCCCAGAGCGACGATTTCGGCGTATGGACATCGGTGGGTGCCGAGAAAAGTTTCGGCAAGAAATGGGGCCTTGAGGCTGAGGCCGAGTATCGTACACGCAACGACTCGAAGACCTCCGACCGCTGGAGCTTCGGCCTAGAGGGCAGTTACAAAATAGTGAAAGGACTCAAGCTGTCGGCCGGATACACTCTGCTCTCCGACAACAACAAGGAGAAGATATCCTATCACGAGGAGGACGGATCGTACAATAACTGGCGCCCGTCCTATTGGGGTACGCGCCACAGATTCACGGTGTCGCTCACGGGTAGCATCAACGCCGGACGATTCAAACTGTCGTTGCGCGAGCGCTGGCAGTATACCTACCGACCCGAGAAGACCACCGACCGCTACGATTTCGACAACGAGACGTGGGAGGACAAGACCGTGCGCAGCAAGGGACACAACGTGATGCGCTCACGATTCCGTGTGGAATACGATGTGGCAAAGTGCAAGGTCGACCCCTATGCTGATGTGGAACTGTTCAATGCGATGGCCCTGCAGAAGGTGCGCTACACCGTGGGAGCCGACTGGAAGATAAAGAAGGTGCACAACATCGGCCTCTTTTACCGCTACCAGACGGCCAACTCGAAAGACGATGACAACGAACCCAACACTCATGTCTTGGGCGTGAGCTATAAATTTAAATTCTGACGAAGATGAAAAAGATATATTATCTGATGATGATTGCCGCGGTAGCACTCTTCGCGGCATGTGAGAACGATGACACCAACTTTGATGATATCATCGGCGGAGGTGGCAATAACGAACCCGAGTACGTGCCGCGCACGGTCGAGTTTGACGACACTCCGCTGCAGGAACCTGAAGAATCGTTCTCCTACGATGACAACGACTACGTGGAAAACAACACCTTCTTCTACACCGTGTATGTGGACTACGATGGCAACAATGTCACCCTCGATGGCGACGACGGCCTGGTGGACATATCGGTGGACGGTGCCCACGTGACGGTCAACTCCACCGTGAGAAACGTGGAGTATGTGCTCAGCGGCTCGAGCGACAACGGTTCGTTCAAGATTTACAGTGAGATGAAGATGAAAATCACCCTTGACGGACTCAACCTGACCAATCCCCGTGGCGCAGCCATCAACAACCAGTGTGGCAAGACGCTGTATATGGAACTGGCCGAGGGCAAGACCAACCGCCTGACAGACGGCACCGTGTACGACATGGTGGTCGGCGAGGACATGAAGGCCACGCTCTTCAGCGAGGGACAGATAGTGTTCAGCGGTGCGGGCAAGCTCGAGGTGACGGCCAATAGCAAGAATGCCATCGCCAGCGACGACTACATCATCTTCCGTCCGGGCAACGTTATCGATGTGACAGGTAATGCCGGCAACGGCGTGAAGGCCAACGACGGCATCGATATACGTGGCGGTGTGCTCAATGTGAACATTCTCTCGAAGGCGGGCAAGGGGCTCAACTGCGAGCAGAATATCAATGTGTCGGGCGGTCGCACGACCATCATCACCTCCGGCGGACCCGAAATGGGACTCGAGGATACGAGCAGTTGTGCAGCCATCAAGTCGGACCTTACGTTCACTATGACTGCCGGCGAACTGAATCTCAAAAGCACAGGTGAGGGCGGCAAGGGCATCAACTCCGACGAGGACATCATCGTCAACGGCGGTAAGCTCACCGTGGTCACACTCGGCAAGAAAGACCTAACATCGCCTAAGGCCCTCAAGGCCGACCGTAACATCAAGTTCGGCGGTGGCGACATTTATTCATACAGTGCCAATGCCGACGCCGTGGATGCTGTCGCAGAGTTTACATATGTTCCAGGTTATGTGCTTCTGACCAACGAAAAGCATCTTTTCGAAGTAAAATATGAGTGATATGCTGTGGTAGGACGCTTGTTCCCTACCCACTGAACCCAATAAAAGCAGAGTTTCCGTTGTCGTATCGGAAACTCTGCTTTTGTCTGTATGAAAAAGGTTGTCTGTTTCGTCCGAATGACGGTTGGGCTTTGTCTGAGCTCCTCCTGCTATCAGAGAGAAGGACAGTCTTCAGAATTTACTTCACCGCTATGCACTCTATCTCAACCAGCGCGTTCTTGGGCAGTGTCTTCACTGCCACTGCCGAGCGGGCAGGGAAGGGCATGGAGAAAAATTCGGCGTACACCTCGTTCATGGCTGCAAAGTTGTCCATGTCGGACAGGAATACCGTTGTCTTGACCACATGCGAGAGGTCCGTGCCGGCTTCCTCGAGTATGCGGCTCGCGTTGATGAGCGACTGTCGTGTCTGTTCTTTCACTCCTCCCTCGGCGAAAGCGCCTGTCTCAGGGTTGATGGGCAACTGTCCGGAGGCGAAGATCATACCTCCCGCCTCGATGGCCTGGCTGTATGGGCCGATGGCTTTGGGCGCATGTTCTGTGTTGATGCTTTTCATATCGATATGTGATTTTATTGTTTGTAGATATTATTTCCTGAGTAGTGTGCGGGCATATTCTATTATTGTGTCCTCGCCGCGTAGCAGGTCGTCCTGACTGAGCGACACCTTGTAGTCCGGGTCGATGCCAAACTCGGTGCTCTTCTTCTTGCGGTCGTACATCGGACACGCCGAGAAACGTATGCTCCATCCTATCGGCAGTTCGCTGGAGTAGGGCATTCCGGCACCTCCACCCGTTCGGTCGCCCACGGTGTGCACGTCCGGACAGCAGCGCATATACTTCACAAACTCGTTGGCGGCACTGTATACGGCCCTGTTGGTGAGTACGATGACGGGTTTGTGCCATCTGATGCCGTCGGCCGGTTTGAGCCGTTGCTCCTTCAGAGCCGAGAAATCGTTGTGTCCCTTCCCGTTCTTGTGCTGCATGTATCCGGTCAGTATCTCTTTGTCGGTGAACCGCGCCGCCAGTTTCTCGGCCGTCGTTATCAGTCCTCCGCCGTTGTCGCGTACGTCGATGATGAGCCCGTTGCACGGCGCCAGATACAGTAGAGCCTCGTCTATGTTGCCCGACCCGATGTTCTGGTTGAACGATTCACACCTTATATATCCTATGTTGTCGTCGAGCACCCTGTATTTCAGTGCGGACGCAATCTTGTAGTCCGTGCCCAAGTATCGGTTTATGAGCGTGTCGCTGATGTTCGAAGGGAAATTCTCTTTCCACGTCCAGTTGCGCGCCACATCCCACGATGAGTACATGTTGACGTGTCCGTCGCGCAGTTCGCCGAGCATGTTGCCCAGCACCTCGAAGAGCTGGCCTTCGGTCATACTGTCGTCTATCTGTCGGGCGTAGCGATTGTGCACCTCGTCCCAGTCGAGCCCTGTCTCCGCGGCTTTGTACTCGAAGAAGCAGTAATGCTCGTCCATGATGCGCCACAAAGCCTCGAAATTGCCTCGCGGGTTGTCCGCATATTCGTCCTCGTCGACACATGACGGCAGACACATGACCGCCGTCGCCGTGAACAGGAATAGTCGTAGTAGATGTCTCATGGTCGTATCTTGATTGTTTTAAAACGTTTGACCACACCGATGACCAGTGCGTGTGTGTAGATGTGAGATTTCAAGTTGTTGACATGCGCCTGCTGTATGTCGCCCAGATAACCTATGCGGAAGGTGGTGCGCAGGAGCGTGAAGTCGAGTGTGAACTGCTGTCTGAGCGATGGTGCGCACACCAGTGTGGTGGGCACGATGTTGCGGTCGTAGTCGCCGCGGTTGAATATCTCGTAGTAAGACTGCCCGTAGTTGGGACTGAACATCACGCCCATGAGCGGTACGCTCAGTTCGTAGCGTACGCTCAGCGGTCTCTCGCACCATCTGAATTTGTATACGGCGGCGGCCGAAGGGGCTATGTCGACAGACAGGCGGGCCTGTGCCGGGTTGTTGGAGTTGCGCGTGTTGTAGATGAAACCGATGTTGGCGTCAATCGCTCCGCCCGCCTTCACTTGCAGTCGGCCGTCCGCCCACTGCCAGTTGTAGTGCCATCCGTATTGAAAACTGTATGCACCGGCTATCTCGCTGCCGTCGCCCGAGCGGTTGTCGGCATAAGCCATGTTGCCCTGATGCACTATCTGTCGTGACCAGCGTTTGCCGTCCGGCTCGCGTGTGGTGTGCGAGATGAAGCGCAGTTCGGTGCCCCGGTATTTCTCCGGAGAGAGATAAGTGTCAAGGATGTTGGTCGCTCCGACGCTTATCATCTTGGCGTTGGTTATCGTCTTGTCGGAACGTATGGTGTCCGTCTGGGCCGATGACAGGATGGCCGACGAGCACAACGCGCCCGCAAGCAGTATGTTATAAATCCTCATTGTCGAAGAGATTGAGTTGACCTGTCATTTCATCGATTATCTGCTGATGGCTCTTGCCTGCATCCGGATCGAGATTCTCCTCCTCCAGAACGTCCTCTTCGGCGTTCTCGTCAGGGTCTTCGCTCTCCGGTTCGGGGAAGCGCAGCGGTTCCAGTTGCTCGATGTTGTCCACGTCCCAGGTGCTTATTCTCTTGCCCTTGGCCTTGAAGCCTTTCACACCGACAAACTGTTCCATCTCAATCTCCAATGGCGGACGCAGCAGTGATGTGCCGTCTTTGCCCTTGACATCGGTGTAGTTGACGCGGATGCGGGGATAAGGCGTGTCGGTGAGCAGCACCAGTCGGCTGGCCGGGTTGTCGCCAATGAAATTCTGATGTTTGCGCGTGGCCTCCATGTTGAATCTCTTGATGTAGGGGTAACCGTCGTTGTCGGCATCGAAGACCACGGCCGTCCACACCTTCTGCGGGTCCCATTTCTCTATTATGCGGATGTTGTCCTCATAGTGGTTGTTGGCATCAAAGTTGGAGATATAGAATTCGTTGTTGTCCAAAATGACGAGTATGTTGTCATCGTCGTTGAACTCTCCGAGCAGTTTGCCGCGTCCGTCGTAGTTGAGACGGTTGACATCGGGGTCAAACCACACCTTGCGCCCGCCCAGCGTGGAGCGTCCGTGGCTCTTCAGCCCGATGCGGTTGATAGTCTGTTTGGTGAGTATGTTGCCTTTGGAGTTGCGCCCTTTGATGACGATATCGGAGAAATCTTTCTCCATGAACACCTTTTTCATCTTGCCCGTCACCTCGAGTATGACCTTGATCACCTCCGCCTCGCCGTTGGGGTTGGCCGTGAAATACATCACACGGGTGCCTGGCGTGCCCTGAGTGAAATCGTATATGCGGTCGCGTGTGATGGTCGGGATGTTGAATCGTTTGATGTACGATGTGCCGCCCCGTCCGTCGCGATAGACGGCATTGTATATCGTTCGGCAGTCGTTCTTCTTGAACACCTGCACGTGGAGTATGTTCTTGCCCACGAATATCTTGTCGGCCACGCGTATCACCTTGTACTTGCCGTCCTTGAAGAAGACGATGATGTCATCGATGTCGGAACAGTTGCACACGAACTCGTCCTTTTTCAGTCCCGTGCCGATGAATCCTTCCTGGCGGTTGATGTACAGTTTTTCGTTCGCCTCCACCACTTTGGCCGCCTCGATGGTGTCAAAGCTGCGTATCTCGGTGCGTCGGGGATGGTCGTCGCCGTATTTCTCGCGGATGAACGTGAACCACTTTATTGTCACGTCGGTCATGTGGGCCAGGTCGTGGTCGATGCCTTTTATCTCGTTTTGGATGGACGCTATGAGATTGTCGGCCTTGTCCTTGTTGAACTTGAGTATGCGTTGCATCTTGATTTCCATGAGTCGGAGGATGTCATCGCGGGTAATTTCTCTGATGAAATCCTTCTTGAACGGTTCGATGCGCTTGTCGATATGAGCCACGGCGGCATCCATGTCGGCAGCGTTCTCGAATCCCTTGTCCTTGTAGATGCGCTCCTCTATGAAGATGCGCTCGAGCGAGGCGAAGAACAGTTGTTCGAATAGCTCGTTGCGCCGTATCTCCAGTTCCTTGCGCAGCAGCCCCATAGTGCAGTCCACCGAGTGGCGCAACACCTCGCTGACGGTGAGGAACCGCGGTTTGTTGTCCTCTATCACGCAGCAGTTGGGTGATATGCTTATCTCGCAATCGGAGAAGGCGTACAGCGCGTCGATGGTCTTGTCGGACGACACTCCGGGTGCCAGGTGCACCTGTATCTCCACCTCGGCCGCCGTGTTGTCGTCCACCTTGCGCGCCTTGATTTTGCCTTTGTCGATGGCTCGGAGTATAGAGTCGATGAGTGTGGTGGTGGTTTTGCTGAACGGTATCTCGCGTATGACGATGGTCTTGCTGTCCAGCTTCTCTATCTTGGCCCTCACCTTGAGCGACCCGCCGCGCATGCCGTCGTTGTATTTGCTTACGTCTATCGAGCCGCCTGTGGGGAAATCGGGATACAGCCTGAACTCTTCGCCGCGCAGATAGGCTATTGCTGCGTCGCAGATCTCGACTATGTTGTGGGGCAGTATCTTCGAGCTCAGACCCACGGCGATGCCTTCGGCACCCTGCGCCAACAGTAGCGGAAACTTGGCGGGCAGCGTTATCGGTTCCTTGTTGCGGCCGTCGTAGCTCAGTTGCCAGTTGGTGGTCTTGGGATTGAACACCACATCCAGGGCGAATTTGGACAGTCGCGCCTCGATGTAACGGGGAGCGGCGGCACGGTCGCCGGTGAGTATGTTGCCCCAGTTGCCCTGACAGTCCACCAGCAGATCCTTCTGTCCCATCTGCACGAGGGCATCGCCTATCGACGCGTCGCCGTGGGGATGAAACTGCATGGTGTGTCCCACGATGTTGGCCACCTTGTTGTATCGTCCGTCGTCCATGCGTTTCATGGAGTGGAGTATGCGTCGTTGCACGGGCTTCAGACCGTCCTCTATGTGGGGGACGGCTCTCTCCAGGATTACGTATGATGCATAATCCAGAAACCAGTTCTGATACATCCCGCTCAGGTGATGCACCGCCGAGGCGTCGAATCTGTTCACGGGCGTGTAGTCGGAGTGGCTGTCCTGTCGGGTGTCTTTTTCCTCAGTGTTGTCGATTGTCTCTTCTGTAATATTGTTGTCTTGGTCCATTGTTCTGCGCAGTTATGTGACTTTGATTTACTTTTGGGATGATATTAGTCAGGAACAAAATTAATAAAAAAGTGAGAAAAAATCTTCCCGCCGCCCTCATTATTTTGATTTTAAGGGCTATTTTGGACCTTTTCCATCGCCGAGTCTGATGATTTGCATGCCCGTGTGCCCCGTTTTGCCGAATCATTGACTCCGGACGGCCTCATGAAACATATCTTTTTATATTTTAATATCTTATGAGTTAACATTTAACTGTTAAAAACAAAGAAATCGGCGAAAAAGATATAACTTTGCATTTCAAAACAGACTAAAACTATAAAAACAAATAGAAATGGCTCAAGAAGATGTTTTCAAGAAGATAGTATCACATTGCAAGGAATACGGATTCGTTTTTCCCAGCAGTGATATCTATGATGGCCTGGCCGCAGTTTACGATTATGGCCAGAATGGTGTGGAACTTAAGAACAATATAAAGGAATATTGGTGGAAGAGCATGGTGCTCATGCACGAAAACATTGTAGGCATCGACTCGGCCATATTCATGCACCCCACGATATGGAAAGCCAGCGGACATGTCGATGCTTTCAACGATCCGTTGATTGACAACCGCGACTCCAAGAAGCGCTATCGTGCCGATGTGCTCATCGAGGATCAGATAGCCAAGTACGACGAGAAGATAGACAAGGAGGTGGCAAAGGCCCGCAAACGTTTCGGCGACAGCTTTGATGAGGCCAAATTCCGTGAGACCAATCCCCGCGTATTGGAGAATCAGGCCAAGCGCGACGCCCTTCACGAGAGATACACCGTGGCCATGCAGGGTCCCGACCTCGATGCTCTGAAACAGATCATACTTGACGAGGGCATCGTCGATCCTATCAGTGGTACCAAGAACTGGACCGATGTGCGCCAGTTCAACCTCATGTTCTCCACCGAGATGGGCTCCACCGCCGAGGCCACCAATAAGATATATCTGCGCCCGGAGACCGCTCAGGGCATCTTCGTCAACTACCTCAATGTGCAGAAGACAGGCCGCATGAAGATTCCTTTCGGTATAGCACAGATAGGCAAGGCCTTCCGCAACGAGATTGTGGCACGTCAGTTCATCTTCCGTATGCGCGAGTTCGAGCAGATGGAGATGCAGTTCTTCGTCAAGCCCGGCACCGAGCTCGAGTGGTTCAACACTTGGAAATCCACACGTATGAAATGGCACCAGGCCCTCGGATTCGGCGCTGAGAACTATCGTTTCCACGATCATGAGAAGCTGGCCCACTACGCCAACGCCGCCACCGACATCGAGTTCCACATGCCCTTCGGCTTCAAGGAGGTGGAAGGTGTGCACAGCCGTACCAATTTCGACCTCTCTCAGCATGAGAAATTCTCCGGCCGTTCCATCAAATACTTCGACCCTCAGAGCAACGAAAGCTACACCCCGTATGTCATCGAGACCTCTATCGGTGTGGACCGTATGTTCCTCAGCGTCATGTGTCACTCATTCTGCGAGGAGCAACTCGATAACGGCGACACCCGCACAGTGCTTCGTCTGCCGGCAGCGCTCGCTCCTGTCAAGTTATGCGTCATGCCGCTCGTCAAGAAGGACGGACTGCCCGAGAAGGCTCGTGCCATCATAGACGACCTGCGTTTCCATTTCAATTGCCAGTACGACGAGAAAGACACCGTCGGCAAGCGCTATCGTCGCCAGGACGCCATCGGTACACCCTACTGTGTGACAGTGGACTACGACTCGCTCAAGGACGACACCGTCACACTGCGATTCCGCGACACTATGGAGCAGGAACGTGTCAGCATATCTCAGCTCCGTGAGATAATCGAAGACAAGGTAAGCATCTCCAGCTTGCTGAAAAAACTCCAATAATATGAAAATACACAATATATTATTATATCTCCCGGCACTTCTGCTCTTGATGACAGGATTCACCTCGTGCAGCGAGAACGTTGACGACGACAATGAGTTTGCCAACTGGCAGAAGGTGAACGACGAGTATTTTGACAACATCTACACCTCGGCCATGTCCTCACAACTTCTGGGCGACCACTCGTGGCAGGTGTTCCGCACATGGTCTAAGGAAGAGTCGGCCGCGACCCACTCCTACGACCACGTGGTGGTCAATGTCCTCCAGAGTGGCAGCGGCAGCGGTTGTCCGTTGTACTCCGACTCCGTCATGGTGCACTACACGGGTCGTCTGTTGCCCTCACCGAGCTATCCCGATGGCTACATATTCGACCAATCGTACTACGGCGACTACAATCCCGACATATCCACACCCGCCAAATTCCTTGTCTCAGGACTTGTGGATGGTTTCACCACCGCCCTTCAGTACATGCACATCGGCGACCGCTGGAGAATCTACATCCCTTACCAGTTGGCCTACGGTACTATGTCTTCGGGCTCGATACCGGCCTGTTCCACCCTGGTGTTCGACGTGACGCTTGTGGCCTATTGCCGTGCCGGGTCCTCATTCCCGCCATTCAAGTCGAAGAAACGCTCGCAGTGGGTGTTCGAATAAATCATTTTGCGAACTCAAAACACGTTTAAGTGTACATTATGACATAAAGGCGAACCATTGAGGTTCGCCTTTGTTCTTGCTGAAAAATCGACTGTGTGCGCACACAGTCATTGATTTAAATCAAGAATAGCGATATTTTTTGTATTATATACGATAAAAATATTTCATAAATATCTATCACTTTGTAATTTTGCAGTGTCAAAAGAAAACAACCGCGAGGTCGAAGACAGATAATACGATTGATTTGAGAGAAAACAATTGTTCAAGATATACAACGATTAAGGTATTAGACTCGAGGAAGAAGATTGATAATCAATGCGTGAGCATGATTTCAAAGGATAGCATAGAAGAATACAAAAAGTAATAGCAAAGTAGGCGACAGCCTCATTCAAAGGTAAGATAGATCAGGGTAACAACGAATAAAGGTAAAAGAGATTCAAGGATAACACAAAAGGTACGGTACTCGAGGTAAGGATTTTGAAGGATAACACAAAAGGTATTAGATTGATTTGAATTAGGTGAAAGAATGTTCAGGACACAATGGTATTAGTTTTGTTAAGGTAGATTGGTTATGATGAACCCTATTTGCAGCATCTGCTGCAATAGGTATGCGGGGAGGAGGATAACAGTGAAAACAACCCCCGCTATTTATTGAAAAACATAATATTTAAATTATAGGAAATTATGAGTTGAAAAAACTCAAGTGAATGTAGCCGCAGTCAAAAGTGATTTTGCTGCGGCTTTTTCGTATCTCTGAAAGCATAAAAAACGGAGACCCGCTCCGTGACATTCCGTCATGTTGAGGTCTCCGATGAAAAACTGAGAGAAATTTTGTCGTCTAATTTTCCAGTGCTATTTGTGATAGTTTTTCTCTATCGATTTGTTGAGTGCTTTCACGGCCAAAGAAAGCAGCCCGTTCTGATATTCGTCAGAAGTTAGCTTTTGCATTTTTTTCACACCCAAGATGCACACTTCCGCTTCGTCTTTTGTGAGCAGAGATGAATAATTCTTGCACAGGTCCAGCATTTTGTTGATGATACTTGTGCGATATTCTTCCTTATGTTCTTCGGCTATGTTGATATAAAGTGAGCGGTAAGTACCGAATTTTTGCATGAATTCGGATGCCGAGGTCGGTTCGTTCTTGTCGTCACCGTCTATTTTCGTCGTTTTTCTTGTGATGGAGTTGTTGGTCTTGTCATATATTATTTCCGTTCCGTCCTTGTTGGTCTTTATCACCGTTCCGTCATTCAATATCTTTATTGTTGAAGACAGGTTGCTGATGGTTGTTGTGGCCATTACGGATTTTCCTGTCTTTTGCGGGTCCTGTCCCGAGACGATGTGCAGCGAGCCCTCTATCATGTTCTTGCCTGACGGGTTGTCATACCATACCAAGGCGTATGCCGTGCGTCGTTTCGCGTTTTTCGGGGCGCGTATCAGTAGCACTATATAGTTGCGCTCCTTGAATGTGCCGAACTCCAGGATCTTTTCTCCGTTCGACCCGTAGCCCACTCTGCGGGTTTCGTTGGCCGTCATACCCGCTTTTTTCGTGTACACATTGTAGGCCTTGCCGCGGTTGTCTAAGAACGCTTTGTGCAGTTTCTTGAACTCCTTGCTGTTTTTCTTCACCGTGAACGTGTATTTGTTGTATTTAGTGAAGAGAGTGTCTTCCGGGTTGTTCGCTATGGACTCAAACTCACCCGTAATGATGCTTTTCGCGGCTTTCCCGTTCACGAACTTCGAAATGGCTTTTTCCATGTTGTTTTGTGCCATTGCGCTGACAGGCATCGCCACAATCATCAGCACCACCATCAATCTGTCAATCATTTTCATATCTCATATTGTTTTTGGTTGTCTATGTTTTTATTGTCATTATGTCCTAATACACCTCTGTCGTTTCTTCGGTGTCATCTTCCAGTTCGTCCTCCATTAGCGAGAGTATTATGTCATTGGCCAACTGCGTCATTTCGTTTTCGTCGAACATGGCCTCCTGAGCCATCTCTATTTCGTGCAGATGTCGTTCCACCTCTTTGTCTATCTCGGGTGCGACAGGTCGTATGATGTCTTCATCGTCTGTGAAACTGTTGTCTGTATCCTTTTTGGCCAAATACACCTTAGGCGCTCTCATCATCTGGCGATATTCCCTGTACGACTGTCGATCGCGTCTGTCATTGGCGGGCTGCGTCAGTGAGTCGGCAGCAGTCTTGGTTTCTATCCTCACGCTGTCTTTCACGGCCGCCGTGAGAGTGTCGGGTGTAGCCTGGGTTTCGCGTCCGGTCCACAACACCGCCACTACCACTATCGCCGCTGCCGCTGCCGCCCACCATGCAAGGCGCGCCATCCTCGGCCCCAAAGCGTGTTTCTCCTTCACTGTTGTATCAGGTCTGGAGTCGGCAGGCATGCCCTCGGCGAAGAATCTGAACATCTCCCGGTAGTCGCTCCACTCAGGTGGCACGTCGTGCGTGGCGAAATAGCGGGTCAGCTCCTCTTCTTCCTCCACGGTGGTCTGTCCGTCCATGAAGCACCTGAGCAGTTGGTCTATGTCCTCTTTTCTGATTGTTTTCATATCCTTACAGTGCGATTTTTCTATTTGTTGCGTTGTCTTATCGCGTCGAGCAGCCGGTGGCGGGCCCTCGAGAGGATGGTAGCCACCGATGTCGTTTCTATTCCTAATATGTCGGCTATCTTCCCGTTGCTCATGTGCTCCACCTGTCGCAGATGCAATATGCGGTATTCGGCGGCCGGCAGGCCCGCTATTATCTCGTCGAGCCAAGCCTCACTGTCGTTCGACTCCAACTGCTCGTCGGGTAGGGGACTGCTGTCTTCTCTCATGTGCACATTGTCTATCGGCACGGTGTGACTCCGTCTTATGATGCTGATACACATGTGCCGAGCCATTTTTACGGCCAACGCTTCGACCGACCGATATTTGTCCAGTTCCTCGCGCATGGTCCACAACTTGAGCATCGTGTCCTGAGCCACGTCCTCGGCCTCCGTTTCGTCCAACCCGTATCGTTGTCCCACGGACAGTATGTGTGCGCGAATGTCTTTGGCGATATGTACGAATTTTGTTTCTTCCACTCTTTATCGGTTTGTCTGAATATAAGACGCACGACCGGGATGTTTTTAAACTCGGATTAACATGTATTAACATCCGACGTGGATTGCAGAGGGTGTTGCAAAACCTCAGCATTATCGATAAAATCATAAAATGGTTTATCCGCAATATCAAATGATAGTTTTGTCATAATGAGGGCTGAAGGCCCGACAAGCGCCCAGCCCTACATCTGATTGAACGACATTATTTTGTTGACATCCTTGATTCCGCAACTTAATTGTTTTAGTGTTGTTTAAAGTTCCTGAGCAACAATATGTTGCCCAGAATTTTGCCATGTCAGGAAATTCACTTATCTTAGTGTTGCGAACAAAAGGGTATAATGTGTCGGTGGCAGCCAAATCGATTAAGACGGCAAGGCGGCATGTGCTCAACATATACACCACCAACATGGCTTACGAACACACGTTCGGATTTACATAACACGCCTGTTTCTTAGGTATAAACACGCACAATGCCTCTACGTGCCTCGTGGGGTAAGGGGATTTTATGGATCATCAGACATTTGGAGTGATATACAGAAGGTTAAAGGATATCAATTAGTCGATGTAGGGCCGCAAACTTTTGCGGCCGCAAGAATCCCCATACCATATCATCCGTTAAAACAGTTTTTTACGCGTCAGAAAAAACACATAATACCCTGTCAGGAAAATGAATTTGTGGCAATCGCCCTTGCGGCCGCAAAAGTTTGCGGCCCTACACCGACTTGTAGATATCTATCATGTTTATCAATGGTTTTCGTTTCGTCACTCCAGATTTCGGATGATCCGATTTTATGCCGTAGAATCAAGAATGACCACGCTCAATCTCTGCAATGTTGATTTCAACTCAGTTGAAAGGGAGTTTTTAAGAAACTGGCAAGACCGGGGGATCAGTTGCGGATTTTAGGATAATGAGTTCTTGTATATTTTTTCCATATACGGATACGTCCACTTGAATCCAGCTATCCTTATTTGGTCTATCAGTACTGCGAATGTGAAAATCAGTAACAAGCAGCAAGTGATTACTGCCAAATAAGCCACTCCGTCATATTGTGCATATATGTTTTGCATCAATGGTTGAAAATACTGGAGCGCAATGTTGGGATTGCTGTGTAGCAAGAATACGGCAAAGCTGGAAGCTGCCATCCAATTTATAAAGGTGTTTTGAATCGAAAGTTTGCTAAAATAGAGCAGTAGGCATAGTGAAGAAAGAATCACTAAGGGGTTGTAATAGGTAAACATACCCACCGTGAACCCTGAAGGTTCACCCATACTGTCTGCGAAACAAAATGATGCCATCAGCAAAGTGATAACCCAATAGCCGAACAAATACCAGTTGCGTGACAGATTACTGAACTTGCATGGGTACAAATGCAGATAACGTGCCAACAAATAGAGTCCCATAAACGAGAAGGGTGTATATCCGCTCAGATAGAAATCTACAGCTTGAGTCAGCCATCCATAAAAGCTTTGGAATAAAAAGAAAAACACTAATATCATCTTGTAAGTTCGTTTATCGGCATTTTCTATGAAAGCGTTCAAAATGGGAGAAATAATGTACAATAATATGTATGCCTTAATGAACCAATTCCATTTTGTCAAGCAGAAGCATTCGGCAATACCCTTTAAATTCAGTTGCGCCCTCCCAAAAGCAAGACATATTACATAAATGGAGATGAGGAAGAATAAACATTGAAAACAAAAATTGCTGATACTTTTGAATTTGGGTTTGATGCCGAACCATCCCGACAATAATACGAACACATTGACACAAACAATTGAAATACTTTCCATCAATATCCTGGTAAACGAAGGCAGTGGCTTTGACGCGATATCTTCAGCCATAGGTACCCCTATTGAAAAATAGTCGGCATGAGCCACTAATACCAAAAACATGGCAATAATTCGTAGTAATTCCATGTTCGACTTTCTGTCCTTGTATGAAATTTTTTCCCCCTCCCCCAACGTATTAATGTTTATTGATATATTTTTCGATTTCATCCTCGTTACTTTATAATCCCTTAATTCCGCAACTTAATTGTTTTAGTGTTATTTAAAGTTCCTGAGCAACAATATGTTGCCCAGGATTTTGCCGTATCAGGAAATTCACTTATCTTAGTGTTGCGAACAAAAGGGTATATGAACACCCTTCAATGACATGGTAAAGGTAAGTATAAAATCTGATAAAGTCACTCCATTTGGCGTTTTTCTCTGTCGTGGATGCTTTTTCCTCTGTTTGGGGCTGTTTCGGGTACCGGATATTTGACAGAGCACAAACTTTAGTGTATAAATATACACTTTTCGTCCTTCGTTTTGCATAAAAATACAATGCTGATTTCACGAGAATGCCATCGTTTCAAACTTAAGATTCTCCGGCCGCAAATACGCGAATTTTGGGCGTTTTCCGTAATATATTGTGTATCAATGAAATGACCCGTTTTGACCCTCAAAACCACCTCTCGTGATTTCCAAAAGGGGCCCTTTTGCAAGGTGAAAGGAACCCTTTCGCACTCCAAAAGGGCCCCTTTCGTATCCTAAAAGGAACCCTTTTTCAAGTGAATTATGTTCATTTTGATGTATTTTTATGACTTTTTGAGGACGAAACAGTATGTTTATGCGTCTTTTATACGGTTTTGCACGTAGGCTCATTTCTATTTCGCGATTTTCATTTGTCAAAATTTTTTACTTTTAACATTGTATATTTATGCATTCGCAAATATATGAAAAACAGTATTAATAAACTGCAACAAATGTCCATCGTGTCTCCGAAAAACATAATTTTGTACAAGGGCAGACCTTCCCTCCACGCATCCGAGCCCCCTCGCTTGCGCTGTGTCGGTGCCGCTCCTTTTGCATCCATACACTCAAACCGCGTGGCCCACAAAGCAATACTTATCATACTGATGGCGATATTCGCCCTTGCCGCAAGGCGATGCCATGCCCAGGTGGACGGGGTGGTGGCAGATATGAAATCGCGTCTGCCTATCCTCGGGGCCAAGATATCCATCGGCAACGGGCGTGAGGTGGTGACCGACTATCGCGGTCATTTCCGTATTGCGGCTCATACGGGCGGTGCCACAGTGTCGTGCCGGGGCTACATGCAGCGCCGGGTGGGCGGTTCGGCACTCGCCGCCGACACCATCTTTCTCATCCCCATGATCAATATGCTGCCCGAGGTAGAGGTGAAGGCCTCTTCCGGAACCTCGGTCAGCATCACAGAGCAGGTGCGCCGGAGCACGGCCGCCATTCCTCGCGGCAGTACGGGCGTCAGCTTCGATTTCTTCAGCATGTTTGACAAGAGTGTGCGCCACGTCTCCCGAAAAGAGCGCGAGAGACAGAAACGCATACTCGACAATTACTGACCCTCACCCCGCTTTTTTACACATTATTTTATAATACAGGGCCGACAATACTTGCAATCTGATTTTTATTTGCTAACTTTGGAGACTTTTTGTAACACCGGAGTCCTGACCGGACATCGGCGATATCAATGTGCCGAAAAATAACAACAATAAAATACAAATAAAATCAGACAGACATGACAACCCTTACATTGGCTATCATCTTTACTTTCGTGGCAGGATACATCTGCATTGCCACCGAGAGTATCATCAAAGTGAATAAGGCGGCCATCGCTCTTCTCATGTGCGTGATATGTTGGACGCTATTCATGATTTCGCCCGAACAGTATGTCTTTCAGGCTTTCCCCGACGGTATGGGACAGGCGCAGGCCCTCATCGCTCATGTGGGTGAGACGCTCAAGATGCACCTCGGCGACACAGGCGAGACTCTCTTCTTCCTCATGGGAGCGATGACTATCGTTGAGATTGTCGACACCAACGGCGGTTTCAATTTCGTGCGCGACATGATGAAGACACGCAACAAGCGCAAACTCCTCTGGCGCATAGCGTTCATGACATTCTTCCTCTCGGCCATCCTCGACAATCTCACAACGTCGATAGTGATGATCATGGTGCTCCGCAAGCTCATCCAGGACCAGAAGGAACGCATGATCTACGCCGCGGCGGTCATCCTCTCGGCCAACTCGGGCGGCGCATTCTCGCCCATCGGCGACGTGACCACCATCATGCTCTGGATCAAAGGTATGATTACCACGCAGGGAGTGCTCACGGAGATCTTCGTACCCTCGCTCGTCTCGATGGTTGTGCCGGTATTCATCCTGCAGTTCCGCCTCAAAGGCAAGCTCGATACAGGGCAGAACCTGCCCAAAGGTGTGGTCTCCGCCTTCACCGCACGTCAGCGTCGCGTCATCTTCTTATTAGGTGTCGGCGGACTGATTTTCGTGCCCATCTTCCGCTATCTCACCAATCTGCCTCCGTTCATGGGCATCCTGCTCGTGCTCGGAGTGCTCTGGACAGTCACCGAGGTGTTCCATCGCTCTACAGACAGCGATGATACCATGGCCAAGCGCGTGAGCGATCTGCTGGGTCATATCGACATGTCCACCATCCTCTTCTTCCTCGGCATACTGATGGCCGTGGCCTGTCTCTCCGAGATAGGAGTGCTCACCGCATTGGGACAGTCGCTCGACGGCATCTCCGGCGGCAACCACTACATGGTCACCGGCATCATAGGCATCATCTCCAGCATCGTGGACAATGTGCCACTCGTGGCCGGATGTATGGGTATGTATCCCATTGCGCCCACAGGCGATATGGCTGTCGACGGACTGTTCTGGCAGTTGCTGGCCTACTGTGCCGGCGTGGGCGGCTCGCTGCTCATCATCGGTTCGGCCGCCGGAGTGATTGTCATGGGCCTCGAGAAAATTTCTTTCGGATGGTATCTGCGCCACATCACATGGGTGGCTTTCGTGGGCTACGTGCTCGGTATCATTTCTTATTGGCTGATAAGAATGGTATTATAGAATCGGATTATTGACCTAAACGTATGAGAAAATTTTTGTTGCTAATGGCTGTTGTGCTCGTAATGTCGGTCGTCCGGGCCCAGCAGCCATCGGCGTTCGAAACTTATTATGCCAACGCCGAGTCGTTTGCAAAGGCCTTTCCCAGAGAGAAGGTGTATCTGCATTTCGACAACACAAGCTATTATCAGGGCGATACCATCTGGTATAAGGCCTATGTGGTGACCGACAAAGACAACCGGCCCTCCAACATCAGCAAACCGCTGTATGTCGAACTGGTCGATCAGTTGGGCAATGTCATGCAGCGCCATATCGTCAAGATTGCCAATGGCGAGGGTCACGGACATATCTCGCTCTCCGACATGTTCTTCACCGGATACTACGAAGTGAGGGCCTACACCAAGTGGATGCTCGCCTTCGACAAAGATCCGCAGTATTTCTCGCGCACCATCCCGGTGTATCGCAAACGTCTCAACAACAATGAGGCGCCGCGCAGCATTGCCACCTATCACATGGACAAGAGCATGAAACAACGTCCGACGGAGAATCTCAAACAGCTCAACGTCCGTTTCTATCCCGAGGGAGGACAGCTTGTCAAGGGTCTGCCCACAACCGTGGGATTCGAGGTGTTGAGCCCCGACAGCGGATGGGTGAACATCGAGGGTTGTCTACTCTCCGATAATGGCGAGCGGATGACGCCCATCGCCGCCATACACGATGGTATGGGACGTTTCGCCTATACTCCGGGCGACAAACCGGCTACGGCCGAGTTCAGCTACAACGGTAAGACATATAGGTTCAAGTTGCCCGCAGCCGCCGACCGCGGATACGGCCTGATGGTCAACGCCCACAGCGAGTCGTTCGACGTGACGGTGTCGCGCAGTGCGGGGACAGACCACTCCGCCGTGGCGCTCTTCATCTTCTCCGGCGGCACTCCGTGCACTTTCATTCCCGTGGACTTTGGCGGCGGCAACAGCAAACGCATAAAGATAATGACAGCCAGTCTGCCGGCCGGAGTGGTAAGGCTGTCACTTGTCAACGGGCAGGGAGCTGCCATGCTCGACCGCATGTGCTTCGTCTATCCCAAAGACACGCTGTCCATCGCCGGCGAGGCTGACGCTTCGCTCTATGCTCCGTTCAAACGCGCACGGTATAAGTTCAAGGTCACATCGCCAGACGGCGCGCCCATAGCCAACGCACGGTTGTCGGTGGCCGTGAGAGATGCTCTCAATATGGACTATATCAAATACGATAATAACATCTTCACCGACCTTCTGCTCACGTCCGAGCTCAAAGGATATATCAACCGTCCGGGCTTCTATTTCGCCGATCGCTCGGCAAGTCGCCGCATACTGCTCGACAATCTGATGCTCATCCGCGGATGGAGACGATACGATGTGGAGCAGTCGTTCGGTGTCAAAGAGTTCAAACCGCTGTACATGCCCGAACCCAATCTTAATCTCTACGGACATATCAACTCGTGGTTTGGCAAGTCGCAGTCCAATATCGGCATCACCGTCATGGCCCACAACGACTCGGTGTCGGTAATGGGATCGACCCAGGCCGACTCGCTCGGCAATTTCGTCATACCCATAGACGATTTCTACGGCCGTATGGAATCGCTCATCCAGACCAAGCGAGACGGCAAGAAATTCAACCGTAATGCGCTCGTTTCGATATATCGCAATTTCGAACCGCCGTTGCGCAACCTTGACTTCAACGAGCTCAATCCGTCATGGGACATGCCCGAAGACACGCTCTCCCTCAACGCGGATATCGAGGCTTTCGAGAGACAGAAAGACGGTGACGAGAAAGTGCTGGAACTGGGCGAGGTGGTGGTCAGTGCCAAATACAAGAACCGCAGATTGATGAAGGACACCGAGAAATTCGAACGCGACATTCTTGGATTCTACAACGTGAGACAGTTTGTGGACAAGATGCGCGACGAGGGCAAGCTCGTGCCCGACGACATAGGATACATGATGTACACGCTCAACGGCAAAATCAATCGTGAAGGAACGCTCTATGGAGTCAATAAAATGAAATACAGCGCCAACGGCAAGGACATAGATCTGGTGCATCTGGTACACTGTCTGGAGATGGTGGAGACGGCCATGCTCTATGCCGACCGCTCGGGCCGTTTCTCGTATAAGTTCAATGACAAGGATTTTCGTGTCGACACGGACGACATGCGCGACATTTACACGGGCCATGTCACGATGGACACGGTGAGCATGACCAATCTCAAGGAGATGTACATACGCTGCGCCCTGACAATGAACGAGCGTTGGGACTCAGGCAAGAGCTATGCTCCCACCCACGGCATACGCCGCACCGAGATCTTGGGATACCAGCAGCCGGCCGAGTTCTACTCTCCGTTGTATCCCGACAATATGGATGATGACATCTTCGAGGACAATCGTCGCACATTCTATTGGAATCCCGATGTGACCACCGACGCCAACGGCGAGGCCACTATCGAGTGCTCCAACAGTCGCAACACCACCTATATGAACGTGAGTGCGGAGACGTTGTGGGATGGCAGACCGGCTGCCGTCAACTTCAATACCTATTCGGCCGGCGGCCATTGAAGGTGTCTCATCTCGTGACCGCTCCACTGCGTGTCATTCACATATTCGAATCCCAATGCCGTGTACAATCGTTCGGCGTTGGGATTCGCTTTGTCTACGAGCAGTCCGGCAGCCAGTCCTAAGGCGTGTCCACGCTCCACGAGGGCGCGGATGAGGGCCGAGGCCACTCCACGGCGGCGGTATTGTGGATACACGCTGATGCTGTCAAGATAGTATTCGCCGGCGCTTGTCTCATCATCGATGCCTCTCAGGTCGCGCCCGAGTTCCTCGTGCATGAGACGGAAGAAATGCTCGCGCAGACGATGCAGGTCGCCTCCGTCATACGCCACGCCCACACCTGCCACGCTGCCATCGTCGGTCAGCGCCACCAGTGTGTTGCGATAGCTGTATTGCGACTCGTCCATCTCCACCAGCCGGGTCATTATCCTCTCAAAGTCGGCAAGCGTATGGTCGGGCCCGACCATGTATTGGCAGCAGTCATCGGTCATGGCCTGCATTATCAGTCGGGCTATGTCGCGAGAGTGTTCCTTACGTGCTTCAGTGATTTTCATTGTCTTTCGAGTTGAGTTCGTGCAATACTGTCATTATCCTTTGTGTCCAGTCCTCGTCCGTTTTCACGTGCATCACATTGAAACCGAGCTTTTCCGCCGCATCGGTGTTGGTAGTGCTGTCGTCCACAAACAGACATTCCTCGGCCCGCATGTCGTCTGCCGCGAGTGCACGGCGGAATATCTCGGCATCGGGCTTGCACTCCTTCATCTCGTAACTGCAGAACAGCGAGTCGAAATAGTCGGTTATCGGGCGTCCCTGACGGCTGAATCTCTCACTGCGGGTGAAGCCCATCACGAAGGGATTGGTGTTGCTCAAGAGGCACACGTGATAGTCTTTTCTCAGTCGGTCAAGACATTCCAACCGGTTCTCAGGCACCTCGCGTATGAACCCGAGCCAGCAGTGTGAAGCCTCCTCCGGGCTCACCTCCTTGCGTCCCGCGGCCTCGGCCATCTTGCGGCAGAACGTCTCTGCATCGATGGCACCGGTCTCCAAGTCGAGGAAAAACTCCTTTTGGCCGAACGCACCCATATACTTGTCGGTGTCGATACCGGCCTGACGGAAACGCCGGAAAGCCTCTTCCGAGTTTTGGCAGAATATAACTCCGCCCATGTCAAACAGTATGTTCTTTATCATAGGAAAATGTTTATTGCAAAAGTATGTATTATTCTTGACAAAAGAGGACCTCTGCCGCGCTTTTTATGATATTTTACGACCGTCCGTCTGCGGGATTTTTCATGATTGAGAACTCGAGAGTCAGACCGCCATCCGCTCCGTTGTATGCGCGGATATGGCCTCCGTGCATCAGTACGGCGTTCTTGACGATGGCCAGCCCCAGCCCCGTGCCGCCCATCTCGCGGCTGCGCCCTTTGTCCACTCTGTAAAAACGCTCAAAGAGACGGGGCAGATGTTCCGTGGAGATACCGACCCCGTTGTCGGCGAAAACGAATGCCCAGCTCTCATCCCGCTCCTCCGCCTCGAGCGTGACGGTGGTCCTTTCGCCGGCGTATGCGATGGCGTTGTCAGTGAGATTGGCGAATATGCTGTATATCAGTCCGGCGTTGGCCATGACCCGGATGTGCTCGGGCAGGCGGTTGACAAAGGTCATATTCTTGTCGCGCAACTTCAATGCCACCTCGCGGACTATGCCTTCCACTATGGCGCTGATGTCCGTCGGCTCGAACTTTATCATCTGCGGGGCATCGTCGATGCGGTTGAGTGTGGATATGTCGCGAAGCAAGGAGGACAGTCGTTGGCTCAGTGCGTGGCATCGGGAGAGAAACTGTGAGCGCGTGGTCTCGTCCATCTCGGGGTTCCGGATGATGGTCTCCAGATAACCGTAGATGCCCGCCACGGGTGTCTTCAGCTCGTGGGCGATGTTCTGTGTGAGTTGTCTCTTGAGCATGTCCTGCTCCTTGCGCGTGGTCTGCAGACGTTTGTAAATTTTGATTATGCGCTCGGCTATCTCGCCCAACTCATCGTCCGGAAACCTGATGAGGTCTTCCGTGTCGAGCGACTCGTTCTTGTCGGCCCGCCCGGCGAATATCTTCAGATTGTCGATATTGTTGCTCAGGCGCCGCGTGAAACGGTAAAGGATGAGCATCAGTACCACTATCGCCGTGATGGCAAACCAGATGTAGTGCATGTCGGCGCGCAGAGATACGACCAGATTGTCGTCGTATGGCAGTGCCGAACGAATCACCGTACTGTCCTCCTTGAAATATGTGGCCGAGTAGAAGAAATCGCCCTGCACCGTCGCGCTGTTCCTGTCGACGGTCGATCCGTGCCCTTTCTTGATGGCTTGGGCCACCTCCGGGCGCGTCAGATGGTTTATTACGTTGGCGTAGTCCTTCGTCCTGTTGTCGTAGACCACCTTGCCGTCGCTGCGGATGATGGTCACGCGGAGTCCCGGGATGTGATGTCCGACGACGTAGTCATCTATGTTCTTCTCCGAGCGGTCGGTCGTGCGAGTAAGCCACTCGTGCATGTATGTGTTGTAGTTTTGCAGCCGCAGATCGAGCATATCGATCTTGAACTGTTTCTCGCGCAGCTGTTGGAACACGATGAAGGCCCCTGCGAAAAGCAGAAAAACGCTCAGGATGCTGATGTAAAGTTTTCGTCCTACGCTCGTGTTTCGGACCGGTAACGGTGTTCTCATAGTCGGTTGATTGGTTTTATCCCTCGAAACAGTAGCCGAAACCCTGTCGTGTGATAATAAATGGGGAGTATTGTCCTATCTTCTTTCTCAGTCGGGTGATGTTCACGTCCACCGTCCTGTCGAACACGAAACCGTCCTTCGGCCATACGCGGTCGATGAGTTCCTGCCGCGAGAAGGTATGTCCTCTGTGTTCGAGAAACAGTCGTAGCAATTCAAACTCGGTCTTGGTCAGCGCTATCTCTTCGCCGTCCACGCTCAGCGTTTTTCTGTCAGTGTCCATCGATATGCCCCGACATGTGATGACGGAACTTTGTCCTTGTCTGGCCGAAGGGTTCGTTCGGCGCAGCACGGCGCGCACACGTAGCATGGCCTCGCGTATGGAGAACGGTTTGGAGATGTAGTCATCAGCCCCGATGTTGAATCCCGTGACGGTGTCGTTCTCCGTGTCGCGGGCGGTGATGAATATCACGGGGACAGACCGTGTGGCCGGTTCCGATTTCAGTTTGTGGGCCAATGCGAAGCCCGACATGCCGCTCATCATCACGTCGAGCAGCAGAAGGTCGAACGTGGCTATGTCCATCCTTAGGGCCTCCTCGGCCGATGTGGCTGTCGAGACGTTGTATCCCTCGATTTCAAGATTGAATTTCAGAATCTCGAGGATGTCCGGTTCGTCGTCTACCACGAGTATGTCGTATCGGTTGTCTGTCATAGGTGTAATATCTGAAAAACGAAAACAACCACACTGACGTATCACTTTTCAATGAGCGAGGCGTCGGTGTGGTTGCATGAAAATATTGTTTGCATCGATGAATATCAGACGAGATGAGCTATGAGCTCTTCACGATTGCCCGGCAGCATGTCGATTACCGGAATCTCGATCATCGTGTAGCATCCCGGCTGCTGGTGCATGGAGGCGCGTGCCACGTTGACGAGCACCTGTCCGGTGAGGGCCGGATTGTTGATGCTCATGTTGAATTCCATTCGCTGGTTCTGTGTCTTGCCGCTCACGCCCTTGCGCACCAAGTTCACGCCGTGACCCATATCGCGCACCTCATCTACCGAAGGCACGGCGAAGACATGAGTCTCGTCGTTGGCGAAATACGGGTCGGCCTTGATGTCGGCGGTCACCTTGTCAATGTCGGCTCCATCCTCCAGTTCCACGTACACCATGCGTCTGTGCAGTCCTTCGCCCTTAGGAATGGTCATCGAAAGAGCGTTCTTGACGCCCTCTTTACCTCTTACGCACACGCTGTGGCCCATTGACATGCCCGGTCCGAAATTGGTGTAGCTCAAGCCTTTGGGTGCGAGGCTCTGCATGAGCGAACGTACTATCGAGTCCGAACCCGGATCCCAGCCGGCCGCTATGATTGCCACTGCGCCGTTCTCCTTGCATATCGGCATGAGAGTGGCGCGATAGTCCACGATGGATGTGTGTATATCGAAGCTGTCCACGGTGTTTATTCCCATTGCCAGAATCTTCGTGGCGTACTCCTCGCAACTGCGGGTGGGAGTGGCAAGGATGGCCACATCGACATCCGTCAGTTCGGTGATGTCCTTCACAACGTCATATCCAGCCAGTTCGGCCGGTTTGTTCTCGCTGCCGTTACGGCGCACGATGCCCGCTATTTCGAAATCGTCTGCGGCCTCGAGAGCCTGTACTGCGTAATGTCCGATGTTGCCGTAGCCCACTACGGCGGCTCTGATTTTCTTCATATTGTATATTGTCTATGGTTTTGTTTATGTGTTGCGACGGCATGGCGTGATGTATGAGGGCATCGTGGTGCGCGCCATCGTCAAATCGGGTGCAAAGATACAAAAAATCAGAAAAACGTATCTGTGTGTATCAGAATTTTAATTATGAATATTGATGATTTTACAATTTTAAACGTTCCGGGGTTGATTTATGGCAAAACGAAAAATTTGCAGTCTTGTGATGCGCGTTTTATGACAAATCGTAAATTGCCGTTATGGGAAACGATAGGAGTCGTCGGTATGACAGACTATAAAAAAACAACTCCGAAACAAAATCCCTTTTCGGTCTTGTTTCGGAGTTGATGTCATTCGGTTGCGTATTATTTCATAGCCTCAATGGTGTATCCTGCGTTGGTGAGCAGTGCGAGAACGCCCTTGTCTCCGGGCAGATGTCCGGCGCCGACAACGAACAGTGTAGGTTTGTCAGCCATGATGGCAGGCATCGTTTCGGCCCATCTGGCGTTGCGGTTGTCGATGAGTGCGGCATTCTCTTCGGGAGTGCTGTCGCCCGCGTTACCCATCTTGGTGTCCATAACCGTCTTGAGTGCCTTGATGTCCTGAGCATAGAAAGCCTCGGTCATCTTCTCCATGAGTTCTGCATTCTTCTCGGTGTTGTCGATGAAGGCGAGCAACTGTTCTATCTGACGTTCCATTGTCGCGCTGCGATAGAGCAGGTTTGACTGGAACGACAAGGTCTCGAGGCCACCTATGTGCATGTTGTTTTTCTTGGCCTGAGCCTGGAAATACTGGTCGAAAGTGCTTGACGGGTCGAACTCGCCCATGTGTTTCATCACGAAGGTGAGCACCTGCAGTTGTGTGAGAAGAGCCATCGGCGACATGCTTCCCATCTGTGCGGCCACCTGCGGATGGTCCAGTCCCACGCCCATCGTGTTCTTCAGATAACCGTTGAGCTTGTCATACTGAGCCTTGCTGAGCACGTCTTTGAGAGTCTTGCCGTCGGGCAGCATCATTGTCTGTTGCATGATTTTCATGCTGTCGGGGTTGGTGATGTCGTCCCAACATATCTCGCCGTAGACCTGTGCCACGTCGTTGAGAGCCTCTTTCACCCCGGCTATCTTGTCGATGAAGGCCACGTTGGCCAGATGGTGTGTACCGATGATGTAGGACGGCTGTTTCAGGTCTTTGCCCGAAATCTTGTAGAGCAATTGTGCATTGGCAGCCAATGCGAAAGACAGGCATACAAGTGCTGTCATGAAAAATTTCTTCATAGTCATAAAAATTTTTATTAATAGTTTAACGTATCGTTCGTTGCAGATGCCGATGCCTGTGCGGGCTCGCTTTCGTTCCACGCCTTCTGTATGTCGTCTATGCCGATACCGAGCAGCCGCATGTTGCGAAACATGCCCGGCAGGACGTTCTCCATGAAATCGTGACGGCGTGTCTGCATGATCAGTTGTCGTGCTCCGCCCTTGACGAAATAGCCCAGTCCGCGTCTGTTGTATATGATGCCGTAGCGCGCCAGCAGATCGTAGGCTTTCACGGCCGTATTGATGTTGACCTCCAGCGCCACTGAGTATTCGCGCACACTCGGTATTCGGTCGTCGTCGGCATAGGTCCCCGCCAGAATGTCATCGCACAGGCGGTCGGCCATCTGTATGTATATTGCTTTGTCGTTGCTGAATATCATAGGTTCGCGATTTTATTATTAATAACTTGAATTCGTGTGAAAATATTGTATGAGGCGATGCAAAGCAGCACCGCTCCCACATATCCTGCCACCGTCATGACCACTCCGCCATCGATGTAAGACGCCGCTGTGACCAGGGCGATGTAGGCCACGAATGCAGCCACGAGGGCGAACTTGCGCATCAATATGCCGAAAAACATGAACAGGGCGAAGGCGAACGTGAGTGATGAAAGGGCCGACATCACCGCCGACCACAATCCGTAGGGTGAGCCCACGGTGCCCGTGCTGTCGTCGTAGTCGATGGCGGCCATGATGCCGTATGCGTAATGTGCGCTGTTATTGATGAATTTCCCGTAGTTGTCGATCACCTCGGGCAACATCCATCCTATGTGGTTGTGGCCGTAGAGAGTCTCGATGATGGCCATGCGCAGCACTTCCGACAGTCCCAGCGACACACATATCATGAGTATGCCTCCGCCCGTCACGAGCACCAGGCGCGACAGGAATTTCTCCATGTTGCCGGCCGGAATCATCAAGAAGGCGATGCGTTTCTGCTTGTTCGATATATTGCGGAACATCATGTTGGCGCCGATCATCATCGTGGCCACGGCCACAATGTGATAGATGACGATGAACGACAGCTTTATGCCATGTATCGTTTCCTGCTCGACATTGGGCCGGATGCTGAGCACTCCGGCACTTGTGACGCGCTCGATAGTGATGTTGAACATCAGCAGGACGGCTGTCAGCGCGAGGGTGAGCAGCAGAGTAGACTTGATGAGAAAACCGCGCTCCTGAACGATGCTCCACTGCATGAGCGTGATGAATCGTTTGAAATTGAATCGTTGCATATCTTTTTTTATTTATTTCTGAACAACATCGAGTATCGGGCATTCACATATCTGCCGCCCACAACCTCGGTGCGGGTGAATATGCGGTAGGCGGCGAGATAATTCAAGACGATGAGGCCCGCCACGACGGCCATCCACCAGTAGGATATGGAGGCATAGTCCAACATCCGGAGCAGAGGGTCTTTGCCCGGCATGGTATAAATGAACAGAGAGAAAACCATGTTGAGTATGTAGCTCGCAAAGAGGGTCAGCACGAAGCGATGGCGTCTGAACACCGTCCCGCCGAGGATATACATACTGTGTCCCCATTCGCTCATCAGCGCCAGCATGGCCATCTCCTCGAGCGTGGAGACAGGTATCTCGCTGAAATTGATATCCTCGCTGAAGATAAGTGAGGGGGTGCGCCACAACATAGGTTGGAAAGCCTGCGCCGTATGCGGCTTTATGAGCGAGTTGAAAGCCCAGCTGACTGTGTCGGCCGCTATGAAAGCCAGGGCCGACACCACCGCCCACACTACGGTGACGTAGATCCACCGTGCGATGAATTTCTCCAGATTGGATGCCGGGTGCATCAGGAATCGTATGGCCGAGGTCTTCTCTCCGGTGTCGGCAATAATCTGCGTGGCCGCGTATTGCATGCCCACCATCCACACGAAGAGGCACAACGCAAGGACCAGGATCGACAGTCCGAACATGTTGTGTCCCATGATGAGCGTGAACACCTCCTCTATGGCGAAGAACAATATAAACATACACACTGCCATGCGCACCAATGTGCCTCTGCCCGAGATGAGCACCCAGCGCAGAGTATGGCAGAAACGGGTCCATTCGAATGATTTCATATTATAATGGTATTACTGCGTTTCACATCCTTTATTTCAACAATCCTTTGACGGCTGCGCCGAAGAGCAGTTCGAGATTGACCGGTGTCTCCTCCTTGTCGCCCCTCCGGGCCATGACCGAGACGCCCTGCATGGAGAACTCCGAATATATCACGTCCTCACTGAGCGCACCCGGCTGGCGGGTCTCAAACACGTACTTGTCGCACACGTCCGACACCGATGCGTCGAGGGCCACGCCCCGCTCGCTGATGATGATGACATGGTCGAGCAGCGACTCCACGTCGTGCACCTGATGGGTGGAGATGATGATGGTGCGGTCGTCGGTCATGTTGCCGGCCACCACCTTGCGAAACTGGCTCTTCGAGGGTATGTCCAGACCGTTGGACGGTTCGTCCATGAACAGCAGTCGGGTGCCGGCGGCCAGGGCCACGCTCATGTACACCTTCTTCTTCTGACCCATGGAGAGAGCCCCGAGCTTGAGTTTCGATGACAGTTCGAAGTCCTCGAGACAGCGCCGGAGCACCTCGCGGCTGAACCGCGGATAGAAAGTCTCGTTGATGGCCACATACTCGTCGAGCGAGGTGTCGGGCAGATCGTACTCCTCGGGCACGATGAATATCTCGCGCAGCATGTCGGGCAGGCGGCGGCGCGTGTCCATATCGTTGACCGTGATGAGGCCGCTCGTGGGGTGGAGCAGTCCGCTCATGAGATAGAGCAGGGTACTCTTGCCCGTACCGTTCTTGCCGAGCAGTCCGCAAATGCGGTTCTCGCCAATGTTCAAACTGAAGTTGTCAAGCACATTTCTCTTTGTTCCCGCATAGCGGAATGTGACGTTCTGAATTGAGATCATATCTTTATGTTTTTTTGATGTTTATCGTTACGGATGATTGAAAATGCCATACTGTATTAGTGTAATACTTTAATAGTACACCGCAAAAGTATTTATTTCTTTCGTAACAAACAAATTTTTTTGGAGTTTTTTTTAAAAAAAAGAATATCATCGCAGATATTGATCAAAGAATGTAGGGGCTATTCCGAAATTTGGAGTGAAGTGTTAATTTTGAGCCCCGTATACGTTGAGATAATTAAGAATACGCAACTATCTCGGCCTGAAATGTTAAAATTGCGTCTCATTTTTGCGATATTTTCGACCGAGGTGGTTGCTCGGCCGAAATACGCCAAAAATACGGCACTTTGCATAACCTCGTGTGTATCAATACAATACATGATTCAGGAATTTTCGATTGTCCAAAAAAGGAATAAAAATGCCCGATTTTTACCCGAAAAAGAGCCCGACTTGGGGTCTGAAAGGGGCCCTTTCGTCTTCTAAAAGGGTTCCTTTCGCACTCCAAAAGGGCCACTTTTGCAAATCAAGTTGGTAAAAATTGCAAAATCGGACGATTTTTTCCGTCTGTCAAGGTCATTTTCCCCGTTTTTTGGCTTCGCATCTTTCTAAAACGGAAGTAAATCCTGCAAAAACGAAATGTTAAAAATTTGGATTTGCGAGCGCGGCAGTCTGATGTCTAAAAATTCAATTAGCCGATGTAGGGCCGCAAACTTTTGCGGTCGCAAGAATCCCCATACCATATCATCCGTTAAAACAGTTTCTTACGCTTAAATAATAAAGATGATACCCTGTCAGAAAAATGAATTTGTGGCAATCACCCTTGCGGCCGCAAAAGTTTGCGGCCCTACACCGACTTGTAAATATCTGTCATGTTTATCAATGGTTTTCGTTTCGTCACTCCAAATGTCGGATGATCTTGTCTTTAACCCAAATCGTCATTATGGGCTGTGAGCAATGATTAATTCTCCCATTTCTCAATTGTTTGTCATTATGCAGGATTATATAAAACGCAATTTAGTGCCGCCACAATACACATTTTCAGCATATTTTTTGTAAATTTGCGAGCAAAATACAATAACACATGAGTAGTACAGTCAAAATCAAAGATAAGACTTTCAGTGTATCGATACCTGAGGCCGAGATATTGGAACGTGTGAAACAAGTGGCCGATCGCATCAGCAAGGATATGGCCGGCAAGAATCCGTTGCTGCTCGCAGTGCTCAACGGGTCGTTCGTGTTTGCCGCCGACTTGATGCGTATGATCACCATTCCCTGTGAGATATCATTCGTCAAACTGGCCTCCTATCAGGGCACGACGTCTACCGGCAAGATAAAAGAGGTGATAGGCATCAACGAAGATCTCTCGGGACGTACCGTCATCATCGTTGAAGATATCATCGAAACGGGGCTCACCATAAAGCGAATGATAGAGACGCTCGGCACTCGCGGCCCCGAATCGATACATATCTGCACATTGCTGCTCAAGCCCGAAAGGCTCAAGGTGCCGTTGGACGTGGATTATGTGGCGAAGGAGATACCCAACGATTTCATCCTCGGCTACGGTCTGGACTACGACCAGCAGGGACGCAATCTGCGCGACATATACACATTGGTGGACGAATGACATGAAACATGGCATCGACAGGTCCGCGAACGGATGGATGATGCCGCTAAATATAATCTCAATTAAAGTAAAAAGATGAAGAATATCGTGATTTTTGGTGCCCCGGGATCAGGCAAGGGCACACAGAGCGACTTGATGATTGAAAAGTACGGATTCGGTCATATTTCGACGGGTGACGTGCTTCGCAATGAGATCAAGAATGAGACAGAACTGGGAAAGACAGCCAAACAATACATCGACAAGGGTATGCTCATACCCGACGCGTTGATGATAGACATCCTGGCCAATGTGTACGACAGTTACGGCAAGGAGCACAAGGGCGTCATCTTCGACGGTTTCCCCCGTACCATTCCCCAAGCCGAGGCCCTCAAGGAGATGCTGGCCGAGCGCGGACACAGCGTGGCTGTGATGATAGAGCTTGACGTGCCGGCCGATCAACTGATGGAACGACTGATCAAGCGCGGCAAGGAGAGCGGTCGCTCGGACGACAACGAGGAGACTATCAAGAAACGTCTGGCGGTGTACACCACACAGACGGCACCCCTCATCGAGTGGTACGACAATGAGGGTCTGCACCATCATATCGACGGATATGGCGCGCTCGACAGAATATTTGCCGACATCTGCGCGGTGATAGACACTCTCTGATAAAATAACAACGACAGATATCCGGCCCATTGCGTATCCATACGTACCAAACCGGATAATCTGTCGATTTTTCTTTTAAACACAACAGTATGGCAGAAACCAATTTTGTAGATTACGTTAAGATATATTGCCGCTCGGGCAAGGGCGGCAGAGGATCGATGCACCTGCGTCACATCAAGTACCAACCCAACGGCGGACCCGACGGAGGAGACGGCGGACGGGGTGGAAACATATACCTGCGTGGCAACCACAACTATTGGACTCTGCTGCATCTGAAATTCCAGCGCCACATCTTCGCCGAACATGGCGGCAACGGCGGACGCGACAAGTGTCATGGCAAGGACGGCAGCGATGTGTACATCGATGTGCCTTGCGGCACGGTGGTCTACAATGCCGAGACCGGAAAATACGTGTGCGACGTGGCGTACGACGGACAGGTGGTCATGTTGCTCAAAGGTGGTCGCGGCGGACTGGGCAATTTCCAATTTCGCTCGGCAACCAATCAGACACCGCGATTTGCCCAACCGGGCGAGCCGATGGAGGAGATGACCATCATCCTCGAACTGAAACTCCTGGCCGATGTGGGCCTTGTGGGTTTCCCGAATGCCGGCAAATCCACATTGCTCTCGTCGCTCTCAAGCGCGCGTCCCAAGATAGCCAACTATCCTTTCACCACGTTGGAACCCTCGCTGGGCATCGTGGCCTACCGCGACCATCAGTCGTTTGTCATGGCCGACATACCCGGCATCATCGAGGGCGCAAGCGAGGGCAAGGGCCTCGGACTGCGTTTCCTGCGACATATAGAGCGCAACTCGCTGTTGCTCTTCATGATTCCGGGCGATACGGACGACATACGTCATGAGTTCGATGTGCTGCTCAACGAGCTCCGGCAGTTCAACCCCGACATGCTCGACAAGCACAAGGTGCTGGCCGTGACCAAGTGTGATCTGCTTGATGAAGAACTCATCGACATGCTCAAGGAGACCATGCCTGAAGACATCCCGGTGGTATTCATCTCGTCGGTCACGGGATATGGCATCACCGAACTCAAGGATGTGCTCTGGCGCGAACTCAATAGTGAGAGCAACAAGCTGCAAGGCATCATCTCCGAAGAGAATCTCGTGCATCGCGACAAGGATATGTCCCGTTTCTCTGCCGAGATGCAAGCTGAGGGTGAAGACGATGATATCATGATGCTCGATGAGGATGAAATAGAGGAACTCGACGATTTCGAATATGACGATGAGGATGAAGAGTGACCCGAGGTCGGTTGTCTATTATGAATTGGATGACGATGTTACGGCCTTCTCCACCACTCGTCATGGCGGTCGCAGCACAGACACGTACTCCTCGTTCAATGTGTGCGACTACTGCGGAGACACTGCATGGAATGTGGCCATCAATCAGGCCATGCTCTGCCGTCAGCTCTCGATATCGCCCGACAGGTTCGTACTGCCGCGCCAGATACACGGCACGGAGATCAGACTCATCGATGAAAGTTTTATGACACTGCCCGCAATGGCGAGAAGCATAGGACTTCGGGGTATGGACGGTGTGATAACGGACCAGCCCGGAGTGTGCATTGGCATATCCACAGCCGACTGTGTGCCGTTGCTTTTCTATGATCCGGTGCGCCGGGTGGCCGGTGCCGCTCATGCGGGATGGCGCGGCACGGTGACCCGTATGGCCGCGAAGACGGTGCGGGCGATGGTTGCGACGTTTGGTTGCGACCCTGTACACATCAAGGCACTGATAGGTCCGTGTATCTCGGTGGACTGCTTTGAGGTGGGAGATGAGGTGTACGACGAGTTCAGTGCGGCCGGTTTCGACATGGCGCGCATAGCCCGCAGAATGGACAAATGGCATATTGACCTGCCCGAGTGCAACGCTTTGCAGATGGAACAGGAGGGCATCCTTCCGGTCAATATCATTAGAAGCGGCATCTGCACGTACACCGATCATGACGATTATTTCTCGGCTCGCCGACTGGGTGTGGATTCGGGACGCATATACACGGGTATCATCATCAGATGAAACGTACCTGAACCGGGACGGACCATGTTCGTCCGATCTTTATTTTTATATACTAACACAACACAGACAATGCTTAGACATAAACTCATATTGGCCTTTTCAGTTGTCGCCTTGTCGGCTTTTGCTCCGGCGAAACACCATTTCACGGCACTCGAACAACAGCAGATAAGTATCGAAACACCCGGACTCTTTGAACATTCCGATGCGTTCAATGTCGATTTCTCTTCGCTCGGCAAGGATCATTATTCATTCCCTCTGCCAGTGGGCAAGGCCACGTTGAACAATAACAACACCCTCACCATAGTCACAACAGAGGGCGATGCCGTCAAGGCGATGTTTGACGGCGTGGTCAGACTCTCGCGCAAGCACGACGAAATGGGCCATGTGATTGTGGTGAGACACCGCAACGGACTGGAGACAGTGTATGCCAACAATGCCCAAAACCTGGTGGAGGTGGGGCAGAGCGTCAAGGCCGGACATACCATAGCCATCGTTGGCAGCAAGGAGGGACGCGTCTACACCGAGTTCTCAATCATGGTGAATGGTTGTCGTATCAATCCTTCGACAATCGTCGATATCAACAGTCATAATCTGCGCAAGCAGGTGCTGATGTGCCGGCGCAACGGTTCCCACGTGGATGTGAGCTCGAAAGGCAGCAAGGCGGTAGTGGACGATGAGGATATCATGAACGTCAATCCGTTTGAAAAGAAATCCACTTTCGAGCTCAACCTGGCCGAGTTGGACGCCTCGCGATGGGCTTTCCCGTTGCCGGGAGCTAAGGTAATCAGCCCTTATGGTGGCAGACGTCGCCACACGGGAGTGGATCTCAAGACCAAACCCAATGACAACATCGTGGCTGCCTTCAACGGTGTGGTCACCCGTTCCGGTCCTTACTACGGTTATGGCAATTGCATTGTGGTGAAGCATGCGTACGGATTGGAGACGCTTTACAGTCATCAGTCCAAGAATCTGGTGAAGGTGGGGGATAAGGTGAAGGCCGGACAGGTGATAGGACTCACCGGACGCACAGGTCGCGCCACGACCGAACATCTGCATTTCGAGGTGATGTTCAAGGGCAGAAGGATGAATCCTACGACAGTGTTCGACTGTACCAACCGCACGATAAGAAAGGTCACACTGGTGCTCAACAAAAACGGGGCGGTGTCGACGCGCAAACATAGTTGACAGAAGCTGACTGAAAAATACGAAAAACGGAGTGTGCCAGATATGTGCGGCATACTCCGTTTTGTTAATAATGTTATTATTGGAAATATCATTTACCCTTGTGCCGGTTGGCTCTTTGCTCGCGGTATTTGGCCTTCTGACGTGCCGAACCGCTGCCGTGGGCACCGGTGATGTATTTCTTCTTTTTGGCTTTGGTCTTCACCTTGCCATCGTCTTTGGGACCGCTACGGGCTTTTCCGAACACGATACCGCCGCCGGCAATTATCTCATCAATTTCATCGCTCATATCATCAGACGGATTTAAGTGGTGAATACAATGATTTCTTCAATATCAATGATGGAACAGACGGACACCTGTGAAGGCCATCGCGATGCCATACTTGTCGCAAGTCTCGATCACATTGTCATCGCGCACTGAGCCTCCAGCCTGTGCTATGTACTCAACACCGCTCTTGTGGGCGCGCTCGATGTTGTCGCCGAAGGGGAAGAAAGCGTCGCTGCCCAGGGCCACACCGCGGTTTTGGGATATCCATTCTTTCTTTTCCTCGAGCGTGAGCACCTCCGGTTTCTCTTTGAAGAACATCTGCCATGTGCCGTCTCTGAGCACGTCGTCGTGGTCCTCGCTGATGTACACATCTATCGTGTTGTCGCGGTCGGCACGGCGTATGCCGTCGACGAAAGGAAGGTTCATCACCTTCGGGTGCTGTCTGAGCCACCATATATCAGCCTTGTTGCCGGCCAGACGTGTGCAGTGGATGCGGCTCTGCTGACCTGCTCCGATGCCGATGGCCTGTCCGTCCTTGACGTAGCACACCGAGTTGCTCTGTGTGTATTTCAGTGTGATGAGGCTTATGATGAGGTCGCGTTTAGCTTCTTCGCTGAAAGTCTTGTTGGCCGTAGGTATGTTCTCGAAGAGAGCGGGGTCGTTGAGGTTGATGTTGTTGCGTCCCTGCTCGAAGGTGATGCCGAACACCTGTTTGCGTTCAACGGGTTCGGGTACGTATGACGGGTCTATCTTTATCACGTTGTAAGTGCCTTTGCGTTTGGCTTTGAGTATCTCGATGGCCTCAGGTGTGTAGCCCGGAGCGATCACTCCGTCACTTACCTCGCGCTTGATGAGTGTGGCGGTGGCTGCATCGCACACATCGCTCAGCGCCACGAAATCGCCGTATGAACTCATGCGGTCGGCGCCGCGCGCTCTGGCGTAAGCACAGGCGATGGGCGACAATTCGATATTGATATCGTCAACAAAATATATTTTCTTCAGAGTGTCGCTCAGCGGGAGTCCGATTGCCGCACCTGCGGGAGATACGTGTTTGAATGATGCGGCGGCCGGCATGCCGGTGGCTTCTTTCATTTCTTTGACCAATTGCCATGAATTGAGAGCATCGAGAAAGTTGATGTAACCGGGACGGCCGTTGATGATCTCGATTGGTAACTCTTCATCGCTCATAAAGATGCGTGATGGCTTCTGATTCGGATTGCATCCGTACTTTAATGCTAATTCTTTCATATTATGCTGTTGATATTTTATCTTTTATGTGTGCAAAATTACTGAAAAAAAGTGAGATACGGAAATGCCGTGCCCTGTATTGTGTTTCCCGATGTGTCGACCTCTATTTAAATATCCGGTGGAGTGAGAATATATTTTTGATTTGCTTGCGGCATTTGTAGTAGCATTCTTCTTCAAAACGTTTATAAAAATAAAAAAGTGGTTTTGCATATTTCCATGCAAAACCACTTTTTTATTTCGTTTGTACATCGAAAAAATGTGTTGTCGCAATTATTTGGCAGCAACCTTCTTTTCCTTGATGCGAGCTTTCTTACCGGTAAGGCTACGAAGATAGTAAAGTTTTGTGCGACGAACTTTACCGAGCTTGTTCACTTCGATGCTCTCGATGTTGGGAGACTCGAGCGGGAAGATACGCTCTACGCCAACGGTGCCAGACATTTTGCGGACAGTGAAACGTTTCTTGTCACCTTGACCATTGATCTTGATTACTACACCGCGGTACAACTGGATACGCTCTTTGGTACCCTCGATAATTTTGTAAGCGACAGTTACAGTGTCTCCGGATTTGAACTCCGGGAATTTTTTGCCGGTTGCAAATGCTTCTTCAGCAACTTTAATTAAATCCATTTTTTGATAATTAAATTTGTTTATCGTTCCAACGCAACATGATCAACGACTCTTCCGTTGTCAGCGGTTACGCCGAAAAGCGGTGCAAAGTTACGACATTTTATCCGAACGGACAAATTTTGTGGAATAATTTCGCTATCAGCTTTTACTGTACGTTTTCTTAATGCCTTCTGTGTTTTTTTGTCTGCCGATAAAGAGCGTATCTCATTGATTTTGTCTACATTTGCATAGGAATTCAAAACGAGGATAATGAAATGAAAAAAGTATTTTGCGGAGTTGCGATGCTCTGTCTGATTACGGCTTGCTCCACACCACTGCGGGTGACGGATATCAGCAGAAGCCGTATTCTCATCGATAATAAATATGATGTAAAAGAGGATTCGGACGTCATCTCTTTTATGGCTCCTTATCGCGCAACGGTGGATAGTATGATGAGTCCGCTGGTGGGCCGCACTGCCCATCACATGGAGGCCCATCGTCCGGAGAGCGATTTGTCCAATCTGTTGGCGGATATATTGATATGGGGTAGTGGGAATTTCGGAGAGAAACCGGATTTTGCTGTTTACAATATGGGTGGTATCAGGGCCGCGCTGCCAAAGGGAGACATCACCTTCGGAGATGTGCTGGATGTGGCCCCATTTGAAAACAAGATCTGTTTTCTCACACTCTCGGGTAAGGATGTGAAAACACTTTTTACCCAGATGGCTGCGAGTAGCGGCGAGGGCGTAAGTCGCGGGGTGAATTTAGTGATTACGAAGGACGGCAAACTCAAGTCGGTCCGGATCAGAGGACGCGAGTTGCGGGACGATGACAAATATCGTATTGCCACGCTCGACTATCTGGCCCAGGGCAATGACGGACTTGAGGCGTTCAAGAATAAGACGGATGTGGTGTCACCGCAGGCTGCTGAGAATAATGTGAGATTTATCATAAGCAACTATTTCCGCGTCCATTCTCAGAACGGAAGCGCCGTGGACAGCAAGGTGGAAGGACGCATAGTGATAGAATAAAAAGATGAAGACAATGATACGTTTTATTATATTTTTGGTCATGTGTCTGCCCACAAACGATGTCATGGCTCAACATCGGTTGGAGATATTGCACACCAACGACACACACAGTTGTATATTGCCTCTCAATGAGAATCTCGCCGATACCACAGTGGCCGGACGTGGAGGCTTCCTCAGACGACTGGAGATGATAAGGCGGGAGCGGGAGATTAATCCCGAGGTGCTACTTTTTGACAGTGGCGATTTCTCGCAGGGATCGCCGTTCTACACCCTGTTTAAAGGCGAGGTGGAGGTGGAACTGATGAACAGAATGGGATATGACGCCGTGACGATAGGTAATCATGAGTTTGACTTTGGTCTTGAGAATATGGCCCGTATGTTTCGTCAGGCTAAGTTTCCAGTCGTTTGTGCCAACTATGATTTCAAGAACACACCTCTTGACGGACTCGTCAAGCCGTATGTGGTGATTGAGCGCAGCGGAGTGAAGGTAGGGGTCTTTGGCCTTTCTCCTCAGTTGGAAGGGCTCGTGGATAACAAAAACTGCGAAGGTGTGAAATACATCGATCCGGTGGAGGCAACCTTTGAGATTGTCAAGATGCTTCGGAATAAGGAGAAATGCGACGTCGTGGTGTGTCTGTCCCATCTCGGATGGGATGAGAGTAAGGACAGTGGAGACAAGCGATTGATATCTTCAACCAAAGGCATAGATATCGTTCTGGGTGGTCACTCGCATACATATTTCAAGGAATTGCGCTATGTGGCAAATGCCGAAGGAAAGGATGTGCCCGACGATCAGAACGGCAAGCATGCCGTGTATGTAGGAAAAATCATTTTGAGTCTGAGCAAATAATTCTCTATTTCAAGATAAAATAGTGATGGTTCTCGGTTTCTCTTTATTCGAAATAGAAACTGAGAACTATCATTTTGGTAGTTGCCTTCTTTACAGAATTGGTGAACTTTATCATGTTCTTGTCGCGTAATTCATTGGCATGATCGGTATCAAGATTATTGCCCAGACCATACATGAATTTCAGTTCGGGGCGCAACTTGAAAAACGGCAGGTAGAAATCGCATCCCAAACCCACCTCGGCAAAGAGATCGTAACGTTTGAGCTTGATGTAATCCGACTTTTTCCCGCTCAGATTTATCATCGGTGTGAGGCCTCCCATGAGATAGGGACGATGGTTGCCGAACCGTGGAGCGGCAAAGATGATGTCGAAGGCGGATGATATGTAGGCCGATTTCATCTCCTGATGTTGCTCGCGAGGATTGCCGTCGGGGTCTATGTCTTTCATGTCGCGGAACGTGATGTGACGAGTGCCGAAATACATGGCCGGCGCGACACGAAATTGAAAATGCGTGTTGAGACGGAATTCACCTATCACGCCGACATTGAATCCCGTGTCCCAACGGTCCTGATCGCTGGTGATAAGGGCTTCTGTCGTGGTGCCGTCCTCGTTGGTTATGATCTGCGGTCCTACATTCAGCAGTTCCATATCCTGAAAATGCGTACCGACAACTACTCCGAAATGGAATGGGCGCAGGTCGGTGTACGGACGGTTTTGCACAGTGCGCTCTTGTGCGAAAGACTGCAGAGCGCAGCAGATAATGATGCTTATTGTTGTGATAAAACGTTTCATACTAATCTAATAACGTGTTTTGTTTTTTCTTATTGTATCGGCGTTTAGGTATTACATTGTATAAATTCGTTAAAATCAATACTCACATGTTAGTATTTGAGATAAAAAATGTAACTTTGCATTCGTACCATCGCAAACAAGGCGAATGTATTTGTACATTAACATTATTAACAATATAAAATTTTATTATTATGGCTTATGTAATTGGTGATGATTGTATCGCATGCGGTACATGTATCGACGAATGCCCCGTTGGAGCAATCTCTGAAGGTGAAAAATATTCTATCAATCCTGATGAATGTACAGAATGCGGCACTTGCGCAAGCGTTTGTCCTTCTGAGGCAATCAGCCTTCCATAAATTCTATAAGGATTATAAAGGTATAAAAGCGGTCATGTTTTTGCATGGTCGCTTTTTTCTTTCCTTTTTCTTGTTATCTTTTAACCCAAATCGTCATTAGAGTTTAACCCAAATCAGTCATTAGACCGACAATGGGCATAAATGTTAGTTATCGTATTGTCTGTTCACGTG
>CAJKQX010000002.1 GCA_905202125.1 uncultured Prevotella sp. | reverse complement strand
CAAGAGAGGAAGACAAAGTGGGCATGGGGCTGATTGCGGCTGATTGCGGCCGCAAGAGAGGAAGACAAAGTGGGCATGGGGCTGATTGCGGCCGCAACAGGTTGCGGCCCTACATCCATATTCATAATGTTGAACGAAATACCGGTGGATTGCGACCGCACATCCATATTCATAATGTTGAAAAAAAAGCGGCATTTCTCACGAAAAGCCGCTTCGACATTATATAAATACTAATACCCTATTGAATCATCTATTACAATTTTCCTTAAACTTGTCAATACAATATCACTCACCCTCCGGCGCCTTGTCTATGAGATCCATAAACTGGTCGAGCTTGGGTGTGATGATAATCTGTGTGCGTCGGTTGCGCTGCTTACCCACCTCGCTGCCATTGTCGGTGAGAGGATTGTACTCGCCACGTCCTCCGGCGGTGAGACGTTTGGGGTTGACGCCATAGTTGTTCTGGAGATACTGCACCACGCTTGAAGCCCTCAAGCAGGAGAGGTCCCAGTTGTTGCGTATGTTCTTCATCGCCGGGCTTGAGGCGTTGACGGGCACATTGTCGGTGTTGCCTTCGATGAGCACATCATAGTCTTTGTAGTCGGTGATGATCTTGGCTATCTTGCTGAGAGTCTCGGCCGCACGGTCGTTGATCTCGTAGCTGCCGCTCTTGTAGAGCATGTTGTCGGCCAGGGAGATGTATACCACGCCTTTGAGCACCTGCACGTCGACCTCTTTGAGTTCCTCACGGCTGAGCGAGCGTGTGAGGTTGTTGGTGAGCACCATGTTGAGCGAGTCAGACTTCGATTTCACCTCCACGAGATGTCGGATATACTGGTTGGACTCGTTGATCTGGTCGACGAGCTTGGATATGTTCACATTGTTGGAACCTGCGTTGGTAAGGCTCTTGTCGAGCGACTTTTGCAAGGCGTTGTAATCTTCCTTCTGGCGTTTGAGCTGGTCGTCAAGAGAAGACACACGCGCATTAGCTGCAGCAAGTTGAGCCTTGACATCAGCCAGATCGTCTTTGGCCTGCTGATAAGAACCCATGAGCTCTTTGTTCTCAAAGCGACAGTTCTCCAGATCCTTCTTGCTTGCACAGCCGGTGACGAGCAACATCACGGCGGCTGCCATTACCATCATTACATTCTTTTTCATATCTGCCTATAATTTATTTGTTGTTTTCCCATTCATCGATTTGCGAAAAATCGAAATTATGGATTTTATTTTGCAAAGATATTTATTAGACGCACGAAATGGCAAAATATAAAACGAGTTTAATGTATTTTAACTAATGAGAGAGTGTGATTAACGTTGATTTAACCAAAAAGGATGATTATTTGGGATGGGGTCCTTGCGGCCGCAACAGGTTGCGGCCCACTTTGTTTTCCTACCTTGCGGCCGCAACGGGTTGCGGCCCTACATGGCCGGTCTGTCCTCTTTATGGAGATGTGCGGCCGCAATCCACCGGTATTTCGTTCAACATTATGATTATGGATGTAGGGCCGCAACCTGTTGCGGCCGCAATCAGCCCATGCCCACTTTGTTTTCCTCCCTTGCGGAGGGTTTATTAATCACGAAAAAGGAATTAATCAAATCGCGAATATAAATAAATAAAAAAAACGGGGCGACCCGATGTTGAAGGATCGCCCCGTGGTCACGGATATAAATCGATTATCAGAATACCTCAAACTCGTAGACGCGGGCTGCGTCGTGGGTGACGTCCTGTGTCGGTCCGGGAATGAACAGACGTACGTAACGCGCCTTGACAGGCTTGAACGAACGCTCCACCTCGTTTTTGGCGTTGCCGTCGAACATATCTACTGTCTGCCACTCGCCGTTCTCGGTGTCGCGCACCTGAAACAGGCATGTGCGTGTGACATAGTCGGAACCCTCGACGCCGGCATTGACGAGTTTCCATCCGGTGATGGTCTTGCTTTGGCCCATGTCGAAAGCCACGTAGTTGGGCACAACTGATGTGTCGCACCACTTGGTCTCCACGTTGCCATCGATGAGGTTTTCGGCAGCCTCCTCCTTGTTCACCTCGCCCGACTTGGCAATCACCTTAGCACCTTTGAGCAGATTGGGACGTACCGTCTTCTCTGTCTCTGCGGCAGGACGGTTGCCTGTACGGAAGAGCGGGCTGAGAGGAGTCACCTCGTTGTTGTCGTTGACCAGAGTAGCGGCAAAGATCACAACGTTCTCGTCGTTGGGCAGGATGATTTGGCGGGCGCCCTTCGGGATGTTGAGTTCATACTTGAACATGTAAGAGAACTCGTACACGCGGTCTTCGAGCGAAGAGTGTGTATGTGTGCCCACATAAGCCACCTCGGCATCCTTGAGATAACCCGTGGTATGTCCGTCGTGTCCCCACTGGCCTACGAATCCGCCATAGAAGGGCACGTTGACGGTCTGTTTCTGACCGCCCACAGCGAATGTGGCCTCACGGTCGCCACGCGAAGAGGCGGCGAGCACATACACCTTATTATATATGCCACCCTCGGGCAGGTTGATGGTGTCGCCCTTGCAGGAGAGTCCGTTCTCGGCATCCATCTCGCCGAAAGCGAAGTGCACACCGTCCACGGTCAGACCGTCGGCCGGCATCAGTTCGGCAGCATAGCTGTTGCCACCCTCAAAGTCGGCTGCGCTGCGATACTCGTTGTATGAGAAACATCTCTTGTTGAACGGCAGTTCCAGATGGCATGTCTGCTGAGCGTCAGCAGGCTGTGCGGCGAATGTCACCTTGTAGGTCTTCAGGCTGAAGGGTTTTACGCTCACGTTGAGCTTGTTGCCAGAGAAGCCGGCGGCACCTATCTCCTTCTCCGTACCATCGGCCTCGACAGCCTTGACGATATTGGCGGCAAAGGTGAGCTGGGCATTCTGAGTTTCCTTACCGGTGTTCTCATAGACGCGCACCACATACTCGTTGCTTGTCTCGGCCTTCTTGAGGGCTCTTACCGTGATGTTGTCATTGTCATTGGAGACGAACGAGAACTCGCGACCGAGGCTGCCCTTATGTTTAGAAGAAGCGAAGGCGCGTATCGGACTGTTGAGCACGGTCGATTTCTTGACGGCAGCGGCCTTGTCGAGCGCGCCGGCATGTCCCACGATGCTGTATGTGAACTCGTGGTAGCCCATGTCCTGATGGTCCTGATAGGTGTATCCGCCACCGGGTTTCGGAGCGAAGAGCAGAGAGAGACGTATGGTGTTGTTGTCGGGTTTGTCCCAACCATACTTGCTGTCGTTGAGCACGGTCACACCGTAGTCGCCCGAGCGGTCGGTGAGGTCGGTCCACTCGTGAGAATAAACCTCATAGCTGTTGTCGCGGTTGTTGCCACGCTCCACGCTACCCAGTCCGAGGTCGTAGGTAGCCTTCTCGTTGATGACGTTGAGCGGGAACTGCACCTTGAGCAGAGAGTTGAGCGAGTGCCAGTCCACCTCGTTGCAAACGTCGATGCGGTCGGCCTGTGCGCCTTCATACAGTCTGATATACTGAGTGAACTTGGAGTCGCCGTAGGTCTTGGTCACGCGGAGAGACTTGCGCAGCGGTCCGTTCTCCACCAGTGTGACTGTGGCGTTGTCAATGACAGGCACGGGAGCCTTGTCCACTGTGTGCTTGAGTATCTCCCATGCGGGCCATGCCTCAGACGTGCAGTCGTCGAACACCACGAGACCGATGGACTTGCCGTTGGCCACGAGTTGCTTGCCGGCACGCTTGTCGATGATCGACACGATGTTACCCTTGTTGTCCACGGTGAGTTTGTAGACTGAGTTTTCTATTTCGTTAGCGTTCTTGGGAGCAGTCTTCACGGCTTTGCCACCTGCCTTCACGCTGTACACGGCGAAACCCGTTGCGGGCACAGATGCGTCTACGATGAGGTGTTTCTCGCCACGAGTGTCGGTCACCACCTGTGATGCCACCTTGCGACCTTTAGCGTCGGTAACGGTGTAGGCAGCGGCCTTGTCGGGCATGGTCAGCTCTGCCACGGCGTTCATCGGGAACGACTCGGTGTTGTAGAGCACCACGGGAGTGCCGGCCACCTGAGTGTTCATCTTGCCTGCCACGGCCTTGACGGCGGTAGTGAGGTTGTTGGAGAATCGCTGGAGCGAGATCAACTCGTCATTCCATGAGAACTCGTAAGCGCGCGGAATACTTGTTCCGGGCAGGTCGTCGTGGAACTGATGGAGGAGCACACGCTTCCAGCTCTCGTCCATATCGCGCATGGGATAGGCGGTGGCACCGAGCCATTCGGCCACCACGGATGCACGTTCGGCAGCATCGCCGAGATGCTCGTTCTGACGGTTGTAGAATTTCATGGCAGCCTGAGATGTGTAGCAGCCCGTGCCGTGTACGTCCATGAAGAGCTCTCCGTCATAGACAGGCAGTTCGGGATGTTTGTCGTAAGGCAGGAAATCCTTGTACATCTGGTCGCTCGTGGCGCTGATGATCTGGATGGGACCATCGCCCTTGATTCCTTTTTCGAGGGCACGTACTGAGGGAATATTAGGCGAACCGCCGGTATCACCCGTACCGTAATAGCGGTAAACCATGTTGAGCGGGCTCTCCCCTATCTCCTTCATGATCTTCTTGTCACTGGACATGTCGCCCTTGAAACGCTCGCCATAGCCGAAGCCGTGGGTCAGCATGATGCGGCTTCCGTCGATACCCTGCCACAGACCGACTGTGTAAGGATATCTCTTGCCGCCGTCGAAGAAGGCGTGGTTGCGCCATCCCAATTTCTGTGTGGAGAAACCAATGAGTCCGCAGTGGGCCGCCATCGTTGGCATGAAATAGCTGAATCCGAAGCAGTCGGGCAGGAAGAGGTCGGTAGACTCCTTGTTGAACTCCTTGCGATAGAAATTCTGTCCGAGCAGGATGTTGCGCAGGAACGACTCGGGCGATACAATGACCGTCTCGTTGGCGTCCCACGATGTGCCGGTGAGATGCCAGCGTCCGTTGTCGATGTATTTCTTCACACGCTCAAACTCGGTGGGATAATACTCCTTCATCCACGAGTATTTCACTGCACCCTCGAAGTTGAACACATAGTTGGGATAATTGTCCAACAGGTGCAGATTCTGTGTCATGGTCTTCCACACATATCGTTTGATAGTGGTCTGGATGTCCCAGTTCCACTGTGTGTCAAGGTGTGCGTCGGCCACCATGTAGGCCTTCATTTTCTTGGCACCGTTGTCTTGTGCTGATGCTGTGGTGAGAGTCATGCACGAGGCAAGTGCCAATGCAAAGAATTTTTTCTGCATAATTTTTGAGTATTGTTTTATTAGGTTTGATTTTTATTATTTTTGTTCACCATCGGCGGCCCTATGCGTAAATACGGGCCACGGATTGTGAAAGCAGGTCAGGAGTGCCTTCACATCCACAGTGCAAAGATACGGAGATAAATTGAGATAACAGTTCTAAAAGAGGATTTTAATATATAAATTTGATTCATAGGGCATCAAAGAAGATTTCGCACTGCACGTGTTGACCACAGACACAAAATGATGAATTTTGGGTTCATCCGGATTTTGGAGTGATGAATCTGATTTATCAGACATCTTATAAGCGCGCCCGCAAATGCAAATTTTTAACATTTCGTTTTTGCAGGATTTACTTCCGTTTTAGAAAGATGTCGGGTCGAAAAACGGGGAAAACCGTTCCGCGAAACGTGAAAAACCGTCCGATTTTCCGTTTTTTATCCTCTTGATTTGCGAAAGGGGCCCTTTTGGAGTGCGAAAGGAACCCTTTCGGGAGGTGAAAGGGGCCCTTTCTGAACCCAAATCGGGCACTTTTTTTGGACATTTTCGGTGGTTTTTCAAGATTTTTTGAGGCCTTCGGAAATACACAAATCGCGTATCGCGTTGATATACAGGCATTTGTATGAAATGCTAAAAATTTGACGTATTTCGGCCGGGCAACCATCCCGCACGGAAATATCTCAAAAATGGGACGAATTTTTAACAGTTACCCTCTGAGATAGTTGCGTATTCTTAATTATCTCACAAAATTAGGGTGGCAAAATTAACATTCCAATCCAAATTTCGTAAATGTCAACTAATTAATGTCGTTCAATCGGATGTAGGGCCGTGGGCCTGTTGCGGCCGCAAGAAAACCTGTATCTTGACATACAATCAATCCATACCTGAACGAAATAAATTCAAGTCAAATACCCCCTTGCGGCCGCAACAGGTTGCGGCCCTACACCCATCAATCAGGATTCCATCTTTTATTATATTTTTCGTTCTTATCTCAATATAATGTCAAAGGTTGGGCATCGTAGGAAAAATATCCTTATTTCCCCTGAGATAGTTGCGTATTCTTAATTATCTCCCCGATTTCGGAGATTCACCAAATGGGTTAATCACTCCAAATTGCGGATGAAAAACAAGGAAAGAAGATGACTTGACTTGAGCTGATGCCAGAACAGGATGACGGCGGGGAAAGGACACATTAGGTTTTTTATGAGGGAGAAACTGCTCATATATGGGATATTTCTTGTAATTTTGCCGGGCAAAAACCGGATATCCGGCTCACTTCATAAAAAATATAGTAAATGATAGTTTGTATTGCTGAGAAACCGAGCGTGGCCAAAGACATAGCACGCATACTTGGAGCCAACAGTTCCAAGAACGGATATATGGAGGGCAACGGATATCAAGTGACGTGGACTTTCGGCCATCTGTGTACGCTGAAAGAACCAAACGACTACTCCGAGAACTGGAAGCACTGGAGTCTCGGCGCCCTGCCTATGATACCGCCACGGTTCGGCATCAAGCTCATCGATGACACGGGAATAAAAAAACAGTTCGGCGTAATTGAGAAACTCATGCAGGCGGCAGACACCATCATCAACTGCGGTGATGCCGGACAGGAGGGAGAACTGATACAGCGATGGGTGATGCAAAAGGCCAAAGCCACATGCCCGGTGAAACGTCTGTGGATATCATCGATGACGGACGAGGCCATACGCGATGGTTTCCGGTCGCTCAAAGATCAAGAGGAATACCAACCACTATATACTGCCGGACTGAGCAGGGCCATCGGCGACTGGCTCTTGGGCATGAATGCCACGCGCCTGTACACCTTGAAATACGGACAGAACAGACAGGTACTGAGCATCGGCAGGGTGCAGACACCAACGTTGGCGCTGATAGTGAACAGACAGAAAGAGATAGACAATTTCAAGCCGGAGCCTTACTGGGTGCTCTCTACGATTTATCGCGACACGCTGTTCACCGCCACCAAAGGACGATTTGCAACAAAAGAGGAGGGCGAAAAAGCCTTCGTCAGCATTGCGGACACACCATTCGCAGTGACCGATGTACTAAAGAAGAACGGCAACGAGGCCCATCCGCGCCTATTTGACCTCACATCACTTCAGGTGGAATGCAACAAGAAATTCAGTTACAGCGCCGAGACGACACTCAACCTCATACAGGCCCTCTACGAGCGCAAACTCACAACCTATCCTCGTGTGGACACGCAGTATCTGAGCGACGACATTTATTCCAAATGCCCTTCGATACTCACCGGACTGAGGGGATACGAATCATTAGTGCAACCGCTACACGGACGACCTCTGACAAAGAGCAAGCGCATATTTGACACTTCCAAAGTGACCGACCACCACGCCATCATCCCTACGGGCGTACCGGCCATGAACCTGAGCGATATGGAAAGCAACGTGTACGACCTGATAACACGCAGATTCATTGCGGCATTCTATCCCGACTGCAAATTCGCCACCACGACAGTGATGGGAAAGGCGGCGGACGTGGAATTCAAGGTGAGCGGCAAGGAGATTCTCTCTCCGGGATGGAGACAGGTGTACGCTGCCGATGAGCGCAAGACAATCGAAGAGGACACGAAGAAGAACGACGAGGAGCGCACGCTGCCCTCGTTTGTCAAAGGAGAAAGCGGTCTTCACCAACCCACACTCACAGAGAAGAGCACCACACCGCCACCCTATTACACTGAGGCCACACTGCTCAGAGCGATGGAGACGGCCGGAAAATTCGTGGAAGACGAGACTCTCAGAGCGGCCCTGAAGGAGAACGGAATAGGTCGTCCGTCATCGCGGGCAAACATCATCGAGACATTGTTCAAACGCAGATACATAAGGCGCGAACGCAAAAAACTCGTGGCCACAGCCACGGGCATCGAACTCATCGATACCATCAAGGAGGAATTGCTCAAGAGTTGCGAATTGACGGGTATCTGGGAGAAAAAATTGCGCGACATCGAACACCGCAAATATGACGCCGCCACATTCATCAACGAACTGAAACAGCAGATCACCGACATCGTGAACAGTGTGCTCAGCGACAACAGCAACAGACGTGTGAGCTTGACAATAGAGGAAAAGACCAAGCCCAAAACAAGGAAGAAAGCGACCACAAGCAAGAAAACCGCCACGCTAAAGGCCGACGACAGCATTATCGGCACCGTCTGTCCGCTCTGCGGAAAGGGCACTATCATCAAGGGAAAGACGGCCTACGGATGCAGCAACTGGAAGAACGGTTGCGGCTACCGGGTGGCTTTCGACAAGAAGGACTGACACACCGGGCACACACGCCGAACGCAATCACATCATTTTTATATACCCCGGACGACACCGACCGACAATAAAGCGACCGGTTTCGCGTTGTTATATGAAAAGACTTGACAATGGGATACAAATCGAAAATAGCATTGATATGTGCAATCTGCATGATAATCTGCGCTTGCGGAGCGGAGAAAAACATCAGGAAAGGTGAAAAATACCTCGCTATCGGCGAATATTATGATGCAGCAACACAATTCAAACAGGCATACACCAAGACCTCGTCCAAAGACAGGACGCAAAGGGGCAAATGCGCGCTGAAAATGGCTTACTGCTATGATAAGATAAACAGTGCACAGAAGGCGGCGGCGGCCTACAAGAACGCAATAAGATATGGCGCGGCCGGGACGGAACATCACCTGGCATACGCCAGACAATTGCTGAAGACGGGTGACTACAAACTGGCAGCCGACGAGTTTCGCGCGGTGCTCGACTCGATACCCGACGACGTGTTGGCACGCAACGGTCTGCAATCGGCACAGAACGCCCCGAAATGGAAAAAGGACGGTTCGCGATACACGGTGAAACGCATGGATGTGTTCAACTCGCGACGCGCGGAATACTCTCCGGTACTGGCGGGCGACCAGTTTGACCGACTGTATTTCACATCGACACGCAACGACGCACAAGGCAACGAGCTGAGCGGCATCACGGGAACAAAAGCGGGAGACATATTCGTGTCGGAGAAAGACGACAAAGGCAAATGGAGCAAACCCGAGGCAGTGGCCGGCGGAGTGAATACCGACTTTGATGAAGGTGCCTGCGCGCTGACACCAGACCAACGGGAAATGTATCTCACACAGTGCGTGAGCGACCCGTCGTATCCGCGATACGCCCAGATAGTGGTATCGAGCCGAGCCGACGCCTCATGGGGCAAGGGACAGCCGCTGGAGGTGACACGCGACACGCTCTCGAGCTATGCCCACCCGGCCATATCGCCAGACGGACAGTGGCTATATTTCGCATCAGACATGCCAGGCGGATTGGGCGGTCTCGACATCTGGAGAATAAGACTGACCTCGGCCGGACTGGGCGGTGTGGAGAACTTGGGTGAACCGATAAATACACCGGGCGACGAGATGTTTCCTACGTTCAGACCCAACGGTGACCTCTATTTCTCAAGCAACGGTCATCCGGGACTGGGCGGTCTCGACATCTACATAGCCCAACCTGACAAACAGAAAAAATACATCGTGACACATCCGGGATATCCCCTCAACTCGCAGGGCGACGACTTCGGCATGACGTTCGAGGGATTGCAAAACCGCGGATATTTCTCTTCAAACAGAAACGACGGCCGCGGATGGGACCACATATACAGTTTTGAAAACCCCGAGATAGTACAGACGGTCAAAGGATGGGTGTACGAGCAGGACGGATACGAGCTGCCGGCTGCATTGGTGTATATGATAGGCGACGACGGCACAAACCAGAAACTGAGTGTCAAAAGTGACGGGTCGTTCGAGCAGAAGATACAACCGGGAGTGGAATATCTGTTTCTGGCCACATGCAAGGGATTTCTCAATCATAAAGAAGAGCTGAAGGTGGGCAAGGTGGAACAGTCGGAGGAATACGTGCTGCAATTCCCGTTGGCATCGATCACCGCCCCTGTGCTCATCGACAACATATTCTACGACTTCGACAAAGCGACACTGCGACCGGAGTCGGCCAAAGCTTTGGACGAGCTGGTGGAACTGCTCAACGAGAACCCCAACGTCACGATAGAGCTCAGCGCGCACTGCGACTACAAAGGCTCAGCCGAATACAACAAGGGTCTGGCACAGAGACGGGCCGAGTCGGTGGTGACTTATCTCATAGACAAAGGCATAGCCAAAGAGCGTCTGAGTCCCGTGGGATATGGCAAGGAGAAGCCTAAGACCATCAGAAAGAAACTGACCGAGAAATACAACTGGCTGAAGGAGAACGACGTATTGACCGAGGAATTCATCAAGAAACTTGATGACGAAAAGCAGGAGATATGCAACCAGCTGAACAGACGTACAGAATTTATCGTGCTGCGCACCACTTACGGCATGTTTGACGAGAAAGGCAATCTGAAAAACAAGCCTGCCACGAAACCTGCGGACAAGAAGAAAGAGAATGAGGATGATTTCGATATTTTCATCGAATGATGAAAGCGGAATCATCCCCGGCAACCACTATATGAGAGTTTTTTCGTAGTCGGAGTATGTGAAGAGATTGTATATGGCAACGATGGAGATGAGAAGAAATGACAAAACCATAGTTGACAACATGGCGAAGGAAAATTCTATCGACACACAGATACTCATAATATCAATGAAAAGATCGAAAATCATCTTCTTTATCTGATAAAAACCATCATTCATAAAGAACAACAGTATGCCCGCAACAACACATGTGGCTGTCCACAACCGGCCGAGACACCACATGCGGGCGTGACGGTTCTTGGGCAGATTGAGCATCACACGGTCGGAAAAGCCATTGTCAGGCAAGACCTGTCGTCTGTATTCTTCGAAAAAGGAAGTTATAAGTTTTTCATCATTTTCCGTCATAACCATTCTGTTTTAAAAAAGTTGATAGTTTCTCTTTACCTCTGAAAATATGCGACTTGACCGTGCCTGAGGGCATGCCCGTGATTTCAGAGATTTTCTTTACCTGATAGCCATCGATAATCTGAAGCACTATACACGTACGTTCATTATCGTTGAGCCGGCCCAGGGCATCATAGACATCCATCCGCAGATTGACATCCTGAAAGGTGGTGCTGCTCTTCACGGCAACCGATGTGTCGATATCCTCGGAAGGCTTGTTGCGCCTGACATAATCGTAAAACACATTATAGGCAATGCGATAAAGCCAAGTGGAGAAGGCGGAAAGCCCGCGAAACTTAGCAATATTGGTGTAGGCCTTGATGAAAGTGTCTTGAGCAAGATCGTCACTCAGTTGTTCGTCTCCCAGCGTCTGATTGAGGAAGAATCGCCTGATGGGCGACTGATATTTCACAACAAGCCGGTCGAACGCCTGCTTGTTGTGAAAAACAGCCACCTGAGCCACAAGAGATACATCACTCAAATCTTTCACGAGCTTTTATCCTATTTGGTAAAATCATTGTGGAAAGTATCGTCCGGACTGTTGTCGGAATCGTTTTTCCGACCCGATATGCGGGCTATGAACAACTGGCCTATGCCAATACACAATATGAGAAAGCCGATACCGGAAAGAAAAAGATTATGCCAACACATGAACATCAATACGAGTCCGGCTCCGATGGAGACGTTGCGTATACCCCGGACATGCATGACAGTATCGTTGTAAACGAAGGATGGGCCCGTATTGCGCATCGTATGGCCGGTCTCGATTGCTTTTTTCTCCAACTCCATACGGTCTTTGTGACGTTTGTAGAGATATCGGAAAATGGCATAAACGACAATGATCGGCAATAAGAAAAACAAGAGAATGGCTATCAATATGGAAATAGCTATCAGTACGCCACCTACGCCTGCGCCCCACAATGCGACATAATAAGACAACGGATCAGAGAAACGCGACGGGTCTAAACGGTTCTCATCCGTCACGGAATGACGTGAATTGTCATCGTCATCGGAAATGACAACCGCATCGTTCATCAAATCTTCATCCGAAGAAGATATGGTATCTGAATATACAACAATCTCGTCCGACTTGTTCGCAGATTGCTCCGTAACCACAGTATCCTTGTGCTGATGTCGGTGACGCGACTGTGCAGAAACCGAAACGGCAGTTACAAGGACCATCATACATATAAATAAAATACGTCTCATTACTTTTTGTGTTTTAATTTGTTTATCTTTTAGACGCGGCCCATCGATTATTAGTTGCAAAGAAAAGACAAATTATTCATATCGGGATGGATATTCTCGCTCTTTTTAACTAAATTTGCATAGAATAAATCGCAACGATACGATTGACAGGTATTTTTCAATCAAAAAACAAGAATAAATGAAACTGCCGGAGGAATTTACGGAATATACAAGCCGACTGATGGATGGCTCACTCTTCGGGAGGCTCAGCAATGGTCTGGCACAACTGCCGCCTGTGAACATACGCATCAATCCGCTGAAATGCAATAGTGATACGGTGTGCATCGAAGGATTCAAGCGGGCTGTGCAGTGGTGTCCTGCCACGGGTGCATATCTGAACGACCGACCGGCATTCACGTTCGACCCGCTGCTGCATTGCGGCGTTTATTATGTTCAAGAGGCATCGTCGATGTTCATTGACCATGTGATAAGACAGACCGTGAGCGAGCCGGTGGTGATGCTCGACCTGTGCGCCGCACCTGGCGGAAAGTCGACTGCATGCCGCGCGACATTGCCCGAGGGCAGTCTCTTAATCTGCAACGAACCGATAAGGACAAGGGCAAACATACTCAGTGAGAACATTCAGAAATTCGGACATCAGGACGTCATCGTCACCAACAATTACCCTCGGGATTTCAGAAAGAGCGGTATCGACTTTGACGTGATACTTGCAGATGTGCCTTGTTCAGGCGAAGGTATGTTCAGAAAAGACATGAATGCCATCGCCGAATGGAGCATTCAGAACGTTGAAACATGCCGGAGACTGCAACGGGACATCATCAGCGACATATGGCCTTGTCTCAAGCCGGGTGGCATAATGATTTATTCCACTTGCACATTCAATGCAAAAGAGAATGAGGAAAACGTGGAATGGATAGCGTCAGAACTCGGTGCCGAATTCATAAAGATAAATACAGAGGAAGAGTGGAACATCACAGGAGCCATGAAAAGTGATATTCCGGCATACCGATTTATACCCGGCGTGAGCGAGGGTGAAGGACTGTTCATGTGCGTGATGCGCAAAAACGGACATTACGACAGTGACTATAAGAAAACAACAACAAAACCGCGTAACAAGGACAAGGGCACAATCAGCCTACCGCTGAAAGACAGTGAGAGATTCGAGGCAATAAAAAAGAACGACAGAATCATCGCCATACCGAAATCATGGACGCACATCTACAACGCGGCAACAAAGAAACTGAACGTCATACACGCCGGAATAACCATCGGAACACGCAAAGCCGGCAAGATAATACCCGACCAATCATTGGCTCTTTCGGTTTGTCTCGACCGGAGCAAGTACTGCTGCGTGGAGGTGTCTTACACTGAGGCGCTGGCTTATCTGAGGAAAGAGGCCATCACACTGCCGCCGGATGTGCCAAAAGGAATTGTCCTTCTGACATACAGGAACGTGCCTCTCGGATTCGGAAAGAACATCGGCAACAGGATGAACAACCTCTATCCGCAGGAGTGGAAAATAAAAAGTTCGCATACACCGGAAAACAATAATATCACCATCACACAATTATGAAACAATATCTTGACTTGCTTGACCGCATACTGAAAGAAGGAACGCAGAAAGGCGACCGCACAGGCACGGGGACAATGAGTGTCTTCGGCAATCAGATGAGATTCAATCTCGACGACGGTTTTCCTCTTCTCACGACCAAGAAACTTCACTTGAAATCCATCATATACGAACTGCTGTGGTTCCTGAAAGGCGACACCAACGTAAAATATCTGCAGGAGCACGGTGTGAGAATATGGAACGAATGGGCCGATGAGAACGGTGATTTGGGTCCGGTGTACGGACATCAGTGGCGCTCATGGCCCGACTACAAAGGCGGAACGATAGATCAGATAAGCAATGTGATCGACCAGTTGAAACACAATCCGGACTCACGTAGAATGATGGTGAGTGCATGGAATCCGGCGGAGGTGGACGATATGGCCCTGCCTCCATGCCATTGCTTGTTCCAGTTTTATGTAGCCGACGGCCGACTGTCGTTGCAGTTGTATCAGCGTTCGGCCGACACATTCCTCGGAGTACCCTTCAATATAGCATCGTACGCACTCTTGCTGATGATGATGGCGCAAGCAACGGGACTCAAGGCAGGTGATTTCATCCACACCACAGGCGACACACACCTCTATCTCAACCATCTTGAGCAAGCCCGGTTGCAGCTTACCCGAACACCGCGACCGTTGCCCAAGATGATTCTCAATCCCGATGTGAAGGACCTGTTTGATTTCAAATATGAGGATTTCCGGCTCGAGGGCTACGATCCTTGGGATCATATCAAGGCCACCGTAAGCGTTTAAAATAACGCAAAAAACGTTTAAAACATTACAATATGACAATAAATATAATTGCAGCAGTGGCCAAAAACCACGGCATCGGTTTTGAGAACAAACTGCTATATTGGTTGCCCAACGACCTGAAACGATTCAAGGCACTCACCACCGGACATACCATCATCATGGGACGGAATACTTTCGAATCGTTGCCCAAAGGCGCGCTGCCCAACAGAAGGAACATAGTGCTGAGCCGAAAGGATGGCGAATACGCCGGATGTGAGAAATACGGTTCGCTGGAAGAGGCGTTGCAGCATTGTGGAGAGGACGAAGAGGTGTTCATCATCGGAGGTGCCAGCGTGTACGAACAAGCCATAGAGTATGCCGACCGACTGTTGCTCACGGAGATAAACGATACACCAGAACACTGCGACAGATTCTTTCCGCCGTACGACGACTGGCATCTGACCAACAAGGAAAAACACTGCAAGGACGAGAAACACGATTACGAATACGCCTTCTGCAACTATTCAAGGAAATAAAACGAACGTTTTGAAAATTCGAGAGAATCCCAAATCGGTCATTAGACCGACAATGGGCATGATTGATGATTATCGCATTGTCTGTTCACGTGTTTTGGGCTTCTATTTGTCGTCTTGCTTCCCGTCTTGTCTCGCCATAGCCCGCTATGCCTTCGACAATACGGTCGCAATACAACAAATATAATCTCCAAAACTGCCATGAACTCTAATGACGATTTGGGATAATTGTATTGCGGAAACAGAAATACGGCACTGATTTCACAAAACAAATCAGTGCCGTATTCTGTATTACCCGTTCCGCAGACAACAATCGCCTATTCCGTCACTTCATCCTCGTCCGACGGTATATTGCCAATGGGCAGTTGTCTGCTTATTGCGGCATTGAACGAGATAATAGTCTCGCTTCGCGACAATCCCAACGGTTGCAGTTTATCGTGTATGATATCAAGAAGATGGTGATTGTTGAAGGCATAGATTTTGATGAACATATCAAAACCTCCGGTCGTATAGTGACACTCCACAACCTCGGGTATCTTCTTCAATGATTCCACAACATCACTGAAATTCTCCGGATCCTTAAGACACAGGCCGATGTAGGCACAGGTGGCGTAACCTATCATTTCCGGATCGATGATGAACTGCGACCCTTTAAGAATGCCGAGATTGGTGAGTTTCTGTATGCGTTGGTGTATCGCTGCTCCACTGACATTGCACACCCGCGCTACCTCAAGAAACGGGATACGGGCATCCTCGGCAATAAGTTTAAGAATTTTCTTATCGAGTAAATCTAAATTATGGTATGCCATATGTTAAAAATTTGGTGCAAAGGTAGTATAAAATAATGAAAAACAGAAACAAAATCAATCACTTTTGCATTAATTTATTATTTCCATTGGATGCCGAAAAAATAATTTTGCGAACATCTGCCTTTCTTAATGAGTTGCGCACCTCACCGATGACAGACATCGGAACATCCTTGTCGGCCTTGATGACAACAGTCAGTTCATCAGCCATCTCATCGGACAGAGACGATGCGTAGCGCGAGATACACTCTTCGATTTCGTCGGGTTGCACGAATCGGTCGTTCAACTGAATGCGTATCTTTTCCGTCTTGTCGACATCATTTTTGTCCGATGGCATTCCGATATACATATTCACCATCCACGGTTTTTTGTTGAATACGGCCAGTTCCGAGCCGCGGGGTTCGTCATACCTGATCATTTTGTTTTCATCGCGCATGTGAGTGGACATCATGAAGAAAAACAAAACTGTGAAAATCAGGTCGGGCAGCGAAGCCGTATTGATCATCAGGAAGCTGCGACGACGTTTCCTTTTAAATGTGGGCATGTTCGTCCTCCTTTCCGGAATATATCTCTGTGACTTTTTGTGGACATATCTTACGGATGTCCTCTTTCTGTTCTTTGTTGCAACGTTTGTAACTGCAACCGTATTTGCGAATGGCTATGGCATTGCGCAATTTGTTGTATGCCATTGCTATCTCGTTCTGCAAGAGGAAATACGCATTATAGTTGGTCTGAGGAGAAACCTCTATCGAAATCATGTGTTTGGTGCCTTTGGAGAGGATGAATTTGCGTACCTCATCACGAACCTGTTCAAAGGCGATGGGCTTTTTGTTCATGTAGAGCTTATCGTCCTTATCGATGACAAAGGCCATGAGGTCGTCTTTGTTGACAAGTGTTTCCTGCGGATGACGTTTGGAGTCCTCGGGCGAGAGTTGCTGCAACAATCCCTTGTTGGTGTCCATCGAAGAGATGACAAGAAAGAATGAGAGCAACATGAACGAGATGTCCGATACCGATGTCGCGTTGATGCCAGAGACAGGTGTCCGTTTCCTCTTTATCAGCATGGTTTATCTCCTGTTTCGTTGGTTGCGCACGGTGTCGAAGACAATCGCAGATATAGACAACACAATCATGATGAACGATGTTGACACGAACATATCGGCCGTCTTTAGCGACAGCACGTCGTCGAACGATTCGCCATTGATTATGAGCGGGGCGGATGATGCACAGAGGAATGTCAGCAAAAGTAGTACTATCAGCAACATGTTAACCGACAGCAGAATGCGCGAACGGTTGACTCCATTGATTATCGATTGGCTGCAGCCACATCGACGATAAACGACACAAACAGTCACGATGGTCAAGACAAATGCCAACACAATAAAAATGAGGACAAACCATATCAACATTCCGGAAAGCTCTGGAGCATTGAAATCGGGATTTTCATAATAAGGGCTGTCATATCCCACGGTGTAGAACAATCCGAACACGACAGCTATCGCGCCCACAATGGCATACAAGACTATCCGAGAGATCTTGTCTGCCGACCATGATGATATGTTCAACCGTTTCATCTGGAATGTTTGTATTTCACGATACAGTCGATAAGTTCGATTGAACTCTCTTGCATCTGCGATGTGAGATTGTCGATTCGCGAATTGATATAATTGTAAAACAATTGCAATACGACTGCTACGATGATACCGAAAATGGTCGTTATCAGCGCCACTTTCATACCCGAGGCCACAATGGTGGGACTGATGTCGCCGGCCGCCTGTATCTGTCCGAACGACATGACGATGCCTATCACTGTGCCGAGGAATCCCAATGACGGTGCCATGGCGATGAGCATTGTTATCCACGAGCAGCCTTTCTCGAGGGCGGCAATCTGCACCGCGCCATACGACTCGACCGACTTTTCTATATTTTCGAGCGTTTCGTTGATTCGCAACAAGCCCTGATAACATATCGAAGCCACCGGTCCGCGTGTATCACGACATTGCATCTTGGCGTCTTCTATATTCCCCGACTCAATCTTTTTGTAAAGATCGTCCATGAATTTTCGTACGTTTATCTCAGAAAGGCTCAAGAAGATGATGCGCTCGATGCAAAAAGCAAGTCCAATGACCAATGCCAATGCCACGAAAGACATAAACAGGGCGTTACCCTCAATAAACTTGGTTTTCAACACCTTTTGAAATCCCGGTGTTCCGTCAGAGGCCAATTCCATGAACTCGGCATCAGAGGAGGCGTACTCATCTGCATTATCCGCCACATCGGCAGCGGCGCTATCAGCGGCAGAAATCAAGCTGTCCGCACCACCGACGACACTGGTCTGAACCACGGGAGCGGCAGCTATGCAATTCAAACTAAAAAAGATGATTAATAATGAAGATATTGCAAAATGTGCAATTTTGATTTTCATAATCGAGGAAATTTTTGTGCGGAAAGAGGGGGATTCGAACCCCCGATACGCTTTTGACGTATACACGCTTTCCAGGCGTGCCTCTTCAGCCACTCGAGCACCTTTCCAATAATCGACTGCAAAAGTATTGTTTTTCTGCAAGAATACCGATTTTATGAGAAGATTTTAAAATAATTTAATGATTAGACATTAAAAATGCGCTTCACATTATTGTTTGTGCGTTGCATTATCTCGTCTTTGGTGACACCATAACATTCCGCCAACCGTTCGATGACATACACTATATAAGCACTCTCGTTGCGCTTGCCACGCATCGGCACGGGAGCCATATAAGGGCTGTCGGTCTCAAGAACGATGCGGTCGAGCGGCACTGCGGAGGGCAGGATTTCGGGCAGATGACTCTTCTTGAAGGTGAGCACACCACCTATGCCGAGCATGAAATTGTCGAACGACAAAAGTTCGGCAGCCTCTTTCTCATTTCCCGTGAAACAGTGGAAAACACCACCAGCGAGTCTGTCTTGATAGCGTCGGAGTATGGCCACAAGCTCGTTCTGCGCCTTACGGCAGTGTATCATCAGCGGCAGACGATACTCCACGGCCCATCTCACCTGTTCCTCGAAAGCGTCCAACTGCTCCCGCTCAAACTCGCGCGACCAGTAATAGTCCAATCCCACCTCTCCTATAGCGATATAGGAAGCGTCCTCCGTAATCATGGTTTTCATCGAGGCGAGCACCGACTGCCAGTCGGCCTTCACCTCTTCGGGATGCAGACCTATCATGGGATAAGCGTATCCGGGGTATCGCGAACAGACGGCGTTCACCGTGTCCAGCGATTTCAGATCGATGGCCGGGACAAACATCTTCTCGCATCCGGCCTCACGGGCACGGATTACAGTCTCGTTTATATCATCGGCAAACTCGATGCCGTCGATGTGTGTATGCGTATCAATAAATCCCATCAGTACAAATGTGGTTCGTGACGACGATAATAATAAATCACTCCCAGTTCGCGGCATTTGGCGAAGCGCACCTCGGGAGGTTCGTTCTCATAATGTTTTTCTACCTTATTCCATATTTCAAACAGCAATTCGTCGGTTTCAGGACGCAACGCCCGAGTCTGTTCGAGGGCCTTTTGTGTCTTGTCCACGAGCGTACGCTGCTTGTCGTATGCCTCCTTGAATATGTCGAAATGCGTGGCAACCATTCCTATCGTAGGGTTGTATATGGGCCGTCCGCCTTTTTTTATACGGGTTTTCTCGCCTTCGATTATCTTTGGAGCCCACTCCACGAGACCCTCCCCCGTCTTGATATTGGGCAGAGCTGTGGTGTCTACGGTCAGACCGTAGAGATTGAGATGAATGTTTTTGATTTCGCGACGTTCCACGGCAAGGAACAGCACTTGCAGGAAATGGCTCACATACATCGTCGCGTTGTGCATCATCTTGTCTATCTTGGCCGAATGGCGGGCTTGCGCCTTAAGCATCAGGCGGTATTGTCCGGAGGCGGTGTAGAGCCTGTCATAGAGAGACTGGGCCTGATTCAGCAATTTCCAATCCACGATGTTGTTGCGCACCGTGTATATGTCGTTGTTATCGAGCAGCGTCTTCAGGGATTTCAGACGTGCTGCATCGGTTTTCGGAAATCTGCGATATGGCATACCACTCTATTTGTTTGGTTGGACGTTCAGACAATGTCGGTTCGGTATTATGGGCTGAATCAATACTTACGTTTCATCATCCGCGATACATAGTCTTCAAGTTCGGCCTTGCGTTCCTTGTCCACGCTGACGGCATTTAGATACTTTTTGCTCTGTTCGAAATAATAATTTATCTTACCCTCGGCCAGTTTGTCAATACCTATTTCATTATAAAGGCGCGTGACGGCCTGTATTTTCTCGTTCTCATCAAAATCGATGGCATTGATCCACATCTCCAGTTCGGCACGTTGCTTGTTGTCGGCACGGCACAGAGCATTGATGAGCATATATGTCTTTTTGTTGGATACGATATCGCCGCCAATCGCCTTGCCAAAGACAGCGGTGTCGCCATACACGTCAAGATAGTCGTCCTGCAACTGGAAGGCCAGTCCCACCTGCTCTCCGAATTTATACAGATTCTCGGCATCACTCTGCGAAGCGTCGGCCAATATGGCTCCCATCTTGAGCGCGCAAGCTAACAGTACGCTTGTCTTCAGCCTTATCATATCGATGTATTCCTGCTCGGTCACATCGTTGCGACATTCGAAATCCATGTCAAACTGCTGTCCCTCGCCTATCTCAAGAGCCGTCTCTGTGAACAGTTCGAGCACCGGTTTCAGTTTGTCGGCATCACACTGCGCCATGTAGTGATATGCCAGCACAAGCATCGAGTCGCCCGAGAGAATGGCCGTATTGGCGTTCCACTTGCGATGCACCGTCTTATGTCCGCGGCGCAGATCGGCGTTGTCCATGAGGTCATCGTGCAAGAGTGTGTAGTTGTGATAGGTTTCTAATGCACAAGCCTGCATGAGGGCAGCCTGCGGGTTGTCCTTAAACATGTTGTAGGCCAGCAACATGAGCACGGGCCGTATGCGTTTGCCGCCTATCGACAGCACATATTTCACGGGGTCGTAGAGCGACTGCGGGTTGCGGTCACAAGATATTGTCTGAAGTGATTTGTTCACTATCTGCAATATTTCATCTGCTTTCAACATATATTTTTAAATTTTAAATACTATCGGAATGGCAAACAACGTGCGGCACGGTTTACCTTTGTCTGTGCCGGGTGTCCACTTGGGCATGAGCCGGACAACCCTCATGGCTTCGCCATCGAGCAACGGATGGCATGCGGCAGACACTTTGGCATCGCTCACAGAGCCGTCGGTATTGATGATGAACGTCACGGTGACGCGGCCCTGTATATTCTTCTGCCTGGCCACGGGAGGATATTTCAGATTGGACGACAGCCATCTCACGAATGCGCCCATACCTCCGGGAAACTGTGGCAACTGTTCCACGATGGTGTAATCCAACGGTTCTTCAAGGGGTTTCTCGTCGAGTTTGAGTTCCTCTGTGGGCAGTTCGGTCTCTTCCCCGATACCGGGTTTGCCGTCCGTGTCAGACTCCTCGTCTTTCTCTTCGGCATCGACGGTCTGAACCACATCCTCTTCCACCACCTTTATCTTGTCGGGAGAAGGTCGCTCCGCCTGTCCTTTCTCTATCACGGCCATCTCCTCCCTGTCGGCCATAGGAAACATGTTCATATCGAGCGACATATCTTCGAGCAACTCATCTTCGTCCGACAAGTAGTCGGGACCGACCGTATATTCGAGTGCGGCATACAGGGATGCGAGCACGAAGACCAGCCCCAGCAGAAACCATGCGGGACGCTTGCGGGAGAGATCGGCATGTTTTGATTTCTTGATTTCCATTTACTGTGCGTATATGGTAAACACCTTCCAGGATACAAAGATAGCACAAAATCAGTTGCCGACAAAATGTATTAATCCATTTTTGCATTATTCATATTTTCGGGACATTCATACGAATTCAGTACAAAGCCTTTGTACGGACAGTACAGAGCCTTTGTACGGACAGTACAGAGTTCATGTACCGACAGTACAAAGGTCTTGTACTGTTTTGATATTTTCCGGGGCGTTTTTTATTATGATTTCAACCGACGTTTTATCGAAGTTCCTCCAATGGGCAATATGGCAATAAACGCCCGAAGAATTGAAAAATACGGATTTTTATTTTATCCTACGTCAAGATTGATGTATCTTTGCATGGCATAAGGAACAAATCTGATGAAAAAAAACTTTTTTATACTCTTTCTCTCTGCTGTCTGTGCTGTGGCTGCGGCCCAGGACAGCCGCGAGGCGTACAACTTTCTGCGTCTGCCGGTGAGCGCGCATGCTGCTGCATTGGGAGGAGACAACATCACCATCATCGAAGACGACGAGGCACTGATATTCAACAACCCTGCCCTACTGTCATCGGTGAGCGACAAGACCATCTGTTTGAACTACATGAACTACATGTCGGGGGTGAACATCGCCGGAGCGGCATTCAACAAGGTGCTCAAAGACAGGTTGACTGTGGCCGGATCGGCCCAATACATCGGTTACGGCACGATGAAAGAGATGGATGAAAACAATAATCAGACAGGCGAATTTTCAGCCAAAGACATCTCCATAGCGGGATACATGTCGTACATGCTCACCGACCGCATTGCCGGAGGTATCACCGCCAAGTTTGTGACATCGTACATAGGCCAATACAATTCGATAGGTGTGGGCGTGGACCTGGGACTCAACTATTACGACCCGGAGAAGGAGTGGTCGCTCTCACTCGTAGCCAAAAACCTCGGCGGACAAATCAAGGCCTACGATGAACGCTATGACCGCATGCCCATCGATGTACAGTTAGGCGCGAGCAAGCTCTTCTCCGGAATACCCGTGAGGATATCGGCCACAATGGTGGGACTCAATCACTGGGACTACAAGTTCATCGATCACTTTGTTTTGGGAGCCGACGTGCAGCTGTCGCAATCTATTTGGTTAGGCGCAGGCTACAATTTCAGACGTGCCGACGAGATGGGTATCAACGATGGCGAGGACAAGAGCAGCCACGGAGCAGGCCTGTCGTTCGGAGCGGGTGTCAACCTGGAACGATTCAAGATCAATGTGGCTTATGGCAAATATCATGTATCAAGCTCTTCCATCGTCATCAACGCAGCTTACAATATATAATAAGTAACAATAACAATGAAGAAAATCACCATAGCCATCGACGGCTATTCCTCTTGCGGGAAAAGTACAATGGCAAAAGACCTCGCCAAAGAAATAGGATACATTTACGTGGACACGGGAGCTATGTATCGCGCTGTCACGCTGTTTGCATTGAGAAACAATCTCATCATAAACAACGACATCGCAACAGACAAACTCGAAGAGGCTCTGCCGCAGATAGAAATATCGTTCAAGCTCAACAATGAAACGGGCCGCCCCGACACGTATCTCAACAACCGCAACGTGGAGAAGGAGATTCGCTCGATAGAGGTGTCGTCACATGTGAGCCTCGTTGCCGCCCAGCCCTTTGTGCGCCGTCATCTCGTGGCACAGCAACAGTTGATGGGTCTGAACAAAGGAGTGGTCATGGACGGACGCGATATCGGCACAACGGTGTTTCCCGATGCAGAGATGAAGATATTCGTCACGGCCGACCCTCGCATCCGGGCAGAGCGCCGATACGAAGAGCTCAAGGCAAAAGGTATGACCGCCGATTTCTTCGAGATACTCAAGAATGTGCAGCAACGCGACTATGCCGACACTCACCGCGAGACATCGCCATTGCGCCAAGCGGACGATGCCATAGTGCTGGACAACAGCTCTATGAGCATCGGGGAACAAAAACAATGGCTCATGAATATCTTTGAGGAGAAGACGAAAGACTGATTTCAGTTATCAAACAAGGAAATTCAAAATCTATAAAGGGTCGCACTGCGCTTGTAGTACGACCCTTTTTATATTTCATTATTTATCGTTCATACCTTTGAGAACTCTGTCCCGGCAGGTCTCCATGAGCCATTTGGGAGTGCTCGTAGCCCCACAGATGCCCACGGTCTCGACATCGTCAAACCACGACATATCTATCTCGTCGGCGTTTTCGATGTGATAGCTGTTGGCGTTCACGCTCTTGCACTTGTTGAAAAGCACCTTGCCATTGCTGCTCTTGCGCCCGCTGACAAAGAGTATCAGGTCGTGGCGGGCTGCAAAGGCCGCGATGTTGGGCAGACGGTTGGCCACCTGTCGGCAGATGGTGTCAGCACTGCTGAATACGGCTCCGGGCGATATGTGCGCCTGGATGTACTCTATGATGTGGCGAAACTCGTCAAGACTCTTCGTGGTCTGGGAGTAAAGGTAGATGTCGCGCGAGAAATCGAGGCGTCCCACATCAGCCATGCTCTCTATCACGATGGCCTGACTATCGGTCTGACCCACAAGTCCGAGCACCTCGGCATGACCGTTTTTGCCGAATATCACTATCTGGGCGCTCGGGTCGTCATCATATTGTTTCTTGATACGACGTTGCAGTTGCAGCACCACGGGACATGTTGCGTCGATTATCTCGATGTTGTTGCGACGCGCTGTCTCGTAGGTCTCGGGCGGTTCGCCGTGCGCCCTGAGCAACACTTTTGCATCATGCAACCTATTGAGCTGCTCGTGATTGATGGTCACCAACCCCTGTGTGTGGAGACGTTCCACCTCCATGCCATTGTGCACTATGTCGCCCAGACAGTAGAGAGTGTCACCTTTGGCCAGTTCCTCTTCGGCTTTCTTGATGGCCGTGGTCACACCGAAACAGAATCCACTGGCACTGTCAATCTCTATCTTTATCATCTTGCGACTCTTTGTTTGTCGGATATCAATATCCTGACTATCACCTTCGGCTTATTCGGATCGTTGGTAATGATCAGTATTCGGGGTTCACGACCTATGGTTTTCAGCAGTTTGGCATCGGCCGTCACCTTGAGTTTGGCCTCCTGTCCGGGCTCTATCACAGCCTTGTTGAGCGACAGGCTCACGCCCTCGGTGAACATCTGAAGGTTGTTGATACGCAGATCCGACTTGCCTTCGTTCATGATCGTGATCTCACCTTTCATCTTTTTCTTACCCGAGAGATTTCTAAGGTCGAGCTGTTCGGTGGACAATCGCATCAGGGGAGCAAGCGCGAGCTCGCGTTCGGTCATATTGTTGAAGGTAGGAAGGAGCACCGCCGACACACCAATCTCTTTGTCAGAAGATACCTTGTCGCCCGGTTTCGCCCCCAGATAAATCTTGGTCTGCGTCAGTCCGAGGTCCTGGAGCTCTGTGGATTTCAATGTGAAGGTCACCACGCCCGAACGTCCCGGCGCTATCTTCGAGGGCGACACCTCTGCCGAGAGATAATCGGGCAGGTGCATGGCCACCGGTTGCAACGTCTCTGTTCCAACATTTCGGATGTGGATGGACTGCTGAGGGCGCTCGCCTGAATACACATCGTCAAACTCGATATTGTTCATATCGGCCTGAATTGTTCCTATCTTGAACGGATAGGTGCCGCTGTAATCCACCACCTCATTGACCACTATGCCCTTCATCATGAGCGTCAAGGCCTCGTCGCCGTCTGATGAATACACATCGGCAAACCTGTTGAAATGGCCCATCTGCATTGCATCATACGTCAGACGAACGACGAATTGTCCGTCGGCGGGTATCTCGGTCTTGGGATAGTCGGTCACGACACATCCGCATGAAGGCTCCACGCGGGTGATGCGAACATTGTGTTTGCTCGTGTTTCTCAATTCAAACTCGGCCGCGACAGGCTGCCGATAGGTCACCTGTCCGCAGTCCACGATATCCGAAAGGGTCTCTATGCCCTGCGCCGACAGTCCTTGCGCAGCGATGGCTGCAAGCGCGATGAGCAGCGATTTCTTGTTTATCATTGACTTTTTGTATGTCATTTTGTTTATATCAAATTAATTTATAACTATCTTATTTGGCCGTTTCGAGTCTCAGAGCAGCTCCGCGAGCCGAGAAATCGGGGCTGTACGCACACTGCACGGTGCATGTGCCGGTGGTGTATCGGCCCGCTCTGTCCACATGATATTCGGTTTCTATCACATGCTTTCCTTTCGACAGACGGTCGTAGTAGTAGTTTGTCACGTTGTCTTTTGGGGCGCAGTAATAGCCTGAAGCGTATCCGCTGAGCTGATGTACGGGTTCAAGACATGCCGCTCTCTTGTCAGACACCTGCACGAAATCATAATCACGGTCGGCCACAAGGGTGATTCTCACAACCACCTTGTCGCCCACATTGAGAGCCACGGTGCCTTTTCCGGCCATCCGTTCGCCGTTCTTGATGATCTCACGTACTATCGTCAGACCGTTGGAAGAACCCTTCACGTCGGTCACGGGTTGCATGAACTGGGCGTAAACGGCTCCCCACGATGTGCCGTCGGACATTTTCTTCACAGTGAGTCTGTTCATCTTGTCACCCTTGTTCACCGCTTTCACATATCCCAGTCCGGCTGTCGCCTTCGATGTATCCATCGTCTTGCCGTCCAGCAGGATGGCGGCAGGTTGATCGTTAGAGGCATCGAGCTGTGTCATATTGCCGTTGAGGAAAGCGTAGACGGCGTTCACGCTGTTGACGGGAGTGCTCCACCCCTGTGTGCGTTTGGACTGCAGGAGCCAGCGTTGCATCTCCGTCACGGTGTTCCGGTCCTCTGGTGTGAGAATAGTGATGGCTTCGATGGCGCTCACCTGCGACGGTATGCGATAGTCGAACCATGAATACAGGGCCTTAGGTGTATCAAAATAGCGACCCATGTCTTCCTTATACACGGTGTATTCCTTGATGCTTTGAAGCAGTTCGCGAGCCTTTGTCTCACGATGGTTCTTGCCCATTATCACGGCGGCGCGGGCCTTGCCGTAGATTGAGAATTGAGCGTTTTGCTTTTCGAGTCGGTTCAAGAGATACTCCACATCGTTCTTTCCGATATACTGATGACGACCGGCGTCGACGCTGCAGATATACAGATAGTCCACCGCCGCTTCGCTTGGCGACACCTTACGGTTCTCTTTCTCGGCCTTGCGCATCTCCGTCACCTCTTTTGCCATTTCCTTGTTGAGGAACGTGAAAGCCGATTTGAGCATCTCGGACGTCTCCTGCTGATCACCTATCATGCTGTTGAGGCGCACCAATATCTCGACTATCATCCTGGTCATATAACTGCTGCCGTGCATTCCCGGCCACCAACTGAATGATCCGTCATAGTTCTGCAGTTTCTTGAGCTTGGTGATATTGTCCGCCAGTCTATACGACATGGCCGACTCGTCAAAGTATTCGGCAAGGCGCTGTTTCTGCTCCGTCTCCTTGTCGGCTGAATCAAACCACGGCGTATCTGTAAGTGCGAGCGACTTCAACTCTTCATTCTTCTGAAGATTGCTTGTCAGAGATGTGTTGTCGCCGAGTTCTTTCTGCCACAGCTGAACGGTGCGTTTGATTATCGGTGTCGAGTTCATTATGCTGCGGCCGAGACTGTTGGCGTAGTATGCGGCGGCAAGACTGATGGCGTTGTTATCATCCGTCTTGGCCACGGAAGGAAGGGTCTGAATCATGAGCCATGCCGGATTCTCTGTGTACTCCACGGTGAGGCGGTTGGCCGCATCCTTCACATCGAAGAGGTCTTTGAGGTTGATGGTCATCGCTCCCGGCGCGTTCTGAGTGAATGAGAAGGTGTTGGTGACAAGCTCCTTGTCGGGCAATACGGGCAGATAATGCTGCTCGCCGTCACTGTAACCGTTGCCCGAGGCAATGATGCGACACACGAGCAGACCGTCGTTCTTGACACCGGCCATATCTACGTCGAATGTCACGGCATCCGTCGTATTTGCCTCGACGGTGTAGTCAGCCTGCTGTCTGAATATCACCTTCTCCGTCTCGGGATTGAGAAGGAGCATCTCGGCCTTGCCGCCTACAGTCTTATCGGAGGTATTGATGAGCTTTGCAGATATCGAGACCTTGTCTTCGGGGCGCACGAAACGTGGCATGTTCGGTTGAATCATTATCGTCTTGGAAGCCACAACGTCCGATTCTATCATGCCGTTGTTCATCTTCTTGTCGTGAGCGAAGCCACGGAAATGCCATGTGGTGATGCTTTCGGGCAGAGTGAACTTGATATTCACGTCGCCATCGGCATCCGTTTCGAGTCCGGGATAGAAGAAAGCCGTCTCTGCCAGATTCTCGCGCAGCTGCGGCTGTGCATCCTCAGGCTCTTCCACAGGAGCCTCAGCATCGGTGCCACCTGTGTTCATTGCCCGTGCAAAACCTGTGGTCACAACTTCGTCGGCCATCGATTTGGAATTGGCTGAGAGACGTTTGCCTGTGCCACGTACGCGCATGGCGGCCTGAGGAACGGAAAGAAGCTCTGTTGCAGATTCCTTGAAACACAATTCATCCTTAATCAACACCACACGTTGCAAATAGAACTTACTGAAATCCAACGGTTTCTCTTTGAGTAACTTATACGTGACAGAGCTTCCTAAATAAGAATGCTGAGGTGTGCGTCCACTCCACATCAGATAAGGAATATACAGATTGACGGGCGAATAGAATGTCCATGAGTGTTTGCGCAGCTGATCGAGCGACTTGTCATAGAGCAACGCCATGAGTTGCGCCTCGGCCTGTTTGCCATCGGGACGGGAGACGTTGAGAGTCCATTGTTCATTCTGTCCGGGAGTCAGGCGGTCACGGAATGTCTTCCACTTGAGTATAAGCCGTGTGTCAGGTACAGGACGTTTGATGAGTGCTGTGTGACAATACGACTTACCGTTTTTCACCCATGCCAAAGCGATGGATATGCCATCGCCGTATTCGGGTTTGTATGTAAACTCGCGGTTGAGCAACTTGCCGTCTGCGAGACGTGTATGACCCGACTCGATAATACGGTTGCCGGAGACCACGGTGTAAACCACGTGGAGCGGAGTGTCGGATGCTCCAGCCTGCAAACGCACCGGTTGGCCGTCGGCCGAGAACTGTTCAGAGGATACGAAGAACCAGTCGGGAGTATCATGAGCGAGTTTCTCGTCGCTGAAGGAGAACGTCACGAAATGGCGTGTAATGGTGTCGTTGCCGCAATAGGCTGTAAGATCATGTCGGCCCGAAGCAAAATCGGCCACAGGAAGAGCGACAGCTGTATTGGTCTTGCAGGTGTACTTATGTCCATCGATAAGATATGTGACATCGCCCTCAAGATTCTCGCCGGCTACGTTTTTATAGTCGAACACCACATTATTTATACAGTCTCTGTTGATTATCTCTGGCATGTTGCATTGGAACACAGTGGGTCGGCTGCCATACGGAAGAGACATCTCGCCGGTACGGGTCTCGCCCGACATGTCGGTCACATCGGCATTGACGGAGAACGAGTAGAAACGGGCAATGGGACTGTTGTGGGATTGTGGCACGACAACGGGGACACGCACATCAAAGCGACCTTCGTTGTCGGTCACGACGGTATCGCCGGCCAGCACAGCCGAGGGTTCGTTGTAGGCGTACCGACTCCAGAACCACGGCTGGCGTCTGGTCACCTTATAGACCACGCGCGCTCCCTGCACCGGCACTCCGGCGTAGCTCTTTGCCGTGCCGCTGACTATGACAGTGTCGCCGGCCTGATAGGAATGCTTCACCTTGTCAAACTCGACGATGAACGTGGGACGTTTGTATTCTTCTACCGAGAAGGAAATGGTGTGATACAATCCCTCCTCGCTCCTGACGGTGTATGAACCGGTGAGACCATCCTTAGGCAACACAAAATCAGCCGAGGCCTTGCCATAAGCATCGGTCACCACCTTACGTGATGCCACCTCTTTATTATTGGCATCGCGCAGAGTGAGCGTAAGGGCACGACCGTTGAGTGCCCTGCAACTGATGTCCGTGGGATAGTAGTCGTAGGCAAGAGCCGCCACGTGCACCGTCTGACCGGGACGATAAATGCTACGGTCGGTGTAAAGACGCAGATTGCTGCGCTTCTCCGTATTTGAGTAATAAGAAAAATGATTGTAAACATCCAGCTTAGGATAGTTTTTGTCCTTGTCTGTGTAGGCCCAATACTCAATGTTGGCGTTGGGCGGACAAGCGTATCTCACTTCGCCGTCGACATCGCTCGTGAGCGTCTCCACCTTGTTGTCGCGACCCATGCGGGGCGAGATGGTGAGTTTGATGTGCGCTCCCGATACCGGCATACCCGACATGGCGTCGGTCACTATAAGACGGATGTTGTTCTCAGGCAATGCTTGCAAGAGCACGTAGAGATCGCTCACACGTATCAGCGAACGGCGTACGGGCATGGCTGCATTATCTGTGGACACATCGAGGAGATACACACCGGCAGCCAGTCCTTTCATCTCGATGGTGTCGGTATCCACCTTGTATTCTGGCAGAGGATTGTATTTACGGGTCTGGGTGAACGATGTGCCGGGCACAATAAGTTTCTTGAGTTTGGCATACTGTGTGGGCTGGTTGGGGTCAAGGGATGTGTCGCCTGTCACATTGAGCCGACGCACGGTCAGTCTGAGCTGTCCCACGTTGCGCAGATTTGACATATTGACGCGTATGGGTTGTCCGGAGGCAAACACGGCATCGGTAATCTCGATGTTCCACGAGGGTTGGGTAAGCATGCGACGGGCGTTGCGCAAGACGTTGATGCGCTGCTGCGAGCCCCATCGCTCGATGGCCTTGTCGATGAACGCAATCTTGTCTTCCACCTTGACATCAGGGTCCGAGGCCATCAGTTGGTAACGCTCGATGGCCACCTCTGAGGCTTCGGGCAGATCGATATATTCGGCCGTGAGCGAGTCGAGCACACGGGCATAATCCTTGCGGTCGATATCGAGAGAGATGTCGTTCCACTTGGCGGCGGCCTTCTTCAATGCCATGATACACGCTGCGGGACGATTGCCGGCAGCGAGATAATATTTATGAGGTGTCGTATAGTCGCCTGCCTCCATAGCGAGGACATGCAGCATGTCGTTGTTGAATATGCGGCTGTCTACGCCCTTGTCCACGAAGGGTTCAAACGTGGTGGTACGCGCCTGAGCCAAGAGCTCGGGTTGTTGCAACGACTGTTTGTAATAATCGGCACTTTTCTTTGCGGCGTCATCTACGCTCAAGCGATTGTGGCGATAGAGATGACCGAGCATCGACTGATAGACGGCCGCGAGCACGGGGTCGGACGAAGACACCTGACGCTCGATAGCCTCCAGACGCTGCACTGCCGGCAGCAATGAGTCGGGCGAAATGGCACCCTTGACGTACACCGACTGTATACGGGCCTTCATCAGATGACCGTAGGCCCGCTCGCGAGTGGCCTTGTCGGCTATGCGCGTGAGGATGCGGAGTTGTGTGGCCGGCAGGTCTTTGCGCTGCGCATCGTCCACCTGTTTCCACAATGCGGTGTAGGTATCGGTGGCTGCATTGGATGATATCGAAAAGAAAATAATAATCAGAAACGATAAAAATCCTTTAATCATGTCTTTTATGTTTTGACGTTTGAATATTGAATAGAAAACCACACACGCAACAAGAGAACAGACAATTGCAGGTCGCGGAGTATGGATATTAATGCAAAAATAGCATAATAAAAAGAAAACAGCAAAGGAATAGACAAACTTTACATTGCATTTCTCTTTTTTAACTGTGTTTATTGTGCGTGGCGAGGCATCTGTGGCCGGTGGCGAATAGCTCATATTTTCTTGCGGCCGCAACAGGTTGCAGCCCTACGCCACCTACATCCGGCATATCAATCCGGTTTCTGATAAACATAAAAAAGGGACCGTCTAAATAGTAAAAAATTTTGACAAAAGCCTCTCTATATCTCGCTTATTTTGAAACTGAAATCATCCAGTCGAAAATACGCAAGTTTTGAGCACGTTCATAACACTTTTATTATCAACTGATTACAAACGAAGCGATTTTTCAAAGAGCGAAATCGGGCTTGAAAAAGGGGCTTTTTCGGGTTGCAAAAGGGGCACTTTGACATTCCGAAAGGGGCCCTTTGACCATGCGAAAGGGTTCCTTTTGGAAAAATCGGGAAAAATTTCGGAGAAATCACACCGATTATGTGGCGAAAAAGTATAAAAAAAGTAAAAGAACGGGCGAGTAGTCTTCTATTTTGGAAGTTGAGGAAGGGGCAAATTTTGGTAAATTATTTTGACAAAACGATGTAAAATCTGCAACCGGAAAAATCATGCGTAACCCGCATTTTTAACATCATTTTGCCAAAACGCATGCAATATTATCTCCGAACATGCATTATCGTATTGGACAGACAAATAAAATAAATTCAATTACAAAGACAGATATGAAAACGATTAAAACATTGACTTTAGCGACACTGTCCCTTATCGCGGGACTGGTATTCACAGCGTGTTCGGACGATGATTATTACTACATTCCGGCAGGATTGGGACAGCCCAACGCACTGGTAACGGTGAAACCGGCCACGGAGTCATCGCCATTCTATCTGCAGTTGGACGACTCGACACGCATGACGCCGCTCAATCTTAACGCCTCGCCATACGGCGACAAGGAGGTGAGGGCATTCATCAATTTCCATCTCATGGAAGAACAGACAGACAAACGCAATCTGCGTGTGCACGTGAACTGGATAGACAGCATACTCACCAAGAAATCGGCACCTGACCTGGGCGAGGAGAATGTAATCAAATATGGTAAAGATCCTGTCAACATTTCGCCCAACGACTGGGTGGTGATAGCCGAGGACGGTTATCTCACATTGAGATTCAGCACCACGTGGAGCAGAAATATTCCTCATCTGGTAAATCTCGTAACTGGCACAAACCCGGACGACCCGTACGAAGTGACATTCTATCACAACAACAACGGAGACCGTAACGGCATGTGGGGATATGGCATCGTGGCCTTCAAACTGGACAAGTTGCCCGACACTGAGGGCAAGACGGTGGACCTGACATTGAAATGGAATTCGTATGAAGGAGAAAAGAGTGCCCGTCTGAAATACTGCACACGCAAGGCATCGGGGGCCGACGGAGCGGCTTTGGCAACTGCCTCGTATGTGAAGAGTATAAAATAAGGGGTGGCAAGATAAACTTAATATCTTATTATTATATTGCATGGGGATGGCTCTCAACAAGAGAGTGCATCCCTTTTTTTATAAAAACTGAAGAGCACTGTCTGTATCACGCCACGCATGAACAGATACGCCACGAACGAGAACCACAACGCATGGTTGCCCCAACGCTGGCCGAACAGCATGTAGGAGGCGAAAAAGACAAGTGCCGAGAGGAGGAGTGTGTACATCATTGCGCGGGTGGCGGTAAGTCCGATGAACACTCCGTCCCAGATGAAGGCGGCCACTCCGGCCGCAGGTATGGCCACAGCCCACGGCAGATAGTCGGCCGAAGAGGCAACAACGGAGGCATCATCGGTGAGCAGACCGAGAAACGACATTCCGCCGAAGGCATAGACGAGGGTGTAGATGGCAGTAACGACAGCTCCCCAAAGAAACAGCCGGCGGATAGTGGCGTACATCGAACGGAGATTGCCGGCACCTTTGGCATGACCGCAAAGGGCCTCACCGGCGTATGCAAAACCGTCCATCACATAGGAGAAAAGCGTGAAGAGCTGCATCAGCAATGTGTTGACTGCAAGGATGACGGTGCCTTGCGACGCTCCGGCCGAGAGGAAAAAGAAGCTCACGGCAACGAGAAAGAGTGTGCGGATGAAGATGTCGCTGTTGACACGAAAGAAACGCATCATGGCCCCGCGAAGGAATATGCCGGAAGGAAGGGTGAAACAATGAAGATCACGATAACGCTTGAGAAAGAACAAGAAGGACACGGCGAATCCTGCATATTGGGCAACGAGGGTGCCGAGTGCGACACCGTCGACGGACATTCCGCAGATACATACAAAGATCAGGCTGGCCGCAATGTTGACGATATTCTGCATGATGGACACGAACATGGGAATGCGAGTGTTCTGCATACCGATGAACCATCCCGTGAGACCGTGCAGACAGAGCACGGCGGGTGCTCCCCAAACGCATATATTAAAATAGGTATCGACAAGCTGCACCACCCCACCCTCGGCACTGACAAGACGCATGACACCATGAAACAACGGCCGGCGAAATATCAACACGAGTAATGCCACCGACAGTGCCACCACAAACGAGCGGCAGAGTATACGCATCATCTCCTGCCGGTCGTCTCGTCCGTGGGCCTGAGAGGTCATGCCACTGGTGCCCATACGCAAGAAACCGAACACCCAATATATCACATTAAAGATCATTCCGCCCACGGCTATCGCCCCGATATAGGACGCATCGCCGATGTGACCCACGATGGTGATGTCGACAAGACCAAGCAATGGCACCGTGATATTGGATATTATCGATGGAATGGCGATGCGGAGTATGCTGCGGTCGATGGGCTGTAAATGTATCATTGTGTCGTAGGAGTGATGTGGAAATTGAAAATAATCGGCAAAATTATTTCTTATATCTCAAACGACAAACATCATAACGAGGATTTAACTTTTATTTGCGAGTCGGATATTCAGATTTATTTTATTATTTTTGTACTTTCATTTCAACATGTAAAACCAAAATTATAGATTATCGATATGGAAACAGGAATGAGAGTTCCCGAATTGTTGGGAACGGACCAAAACGGCAACGAGGTACGCATGAGCGACTTTGCCGGACGAAAACTTGTGTTGTATTTTTATCCCAAAGACTCAACTCCGGGATGCACGAGCGAGGCTTGCAGTCTGCGCGACAACTACGACGAGTTGAAGGCGAAAGGATACGAGATTGTGGGTGTGAGCGTGGACAGCGGCAAGTCCCACACGAAATTCATTGAGAAGAACAATCTGCCGTTCACACTCATCGCCGATACCGAAAAACGACTCGTCGAGGAGTTCGGCGTCTGGGGAGAGAAAAAGATGTGCGGACGCACGTATATGGGCACATTCCGCACGACATTCATCATCGACGAAAACGGTGTCGTGGAGCATGTCATGGGACCGAAAGAAATCAAGGTGAAAGAACACGCCAGCCAGATACTATCCCTCTGATCGGATAGTCAGACATCTTGAAATAAAAAAACAGCATCAATAACGGTTGATTGATGCTGTTTTTAATATACAATCTTCTTAACCCAAATCAGTCATTAGATTTGGGCTTAACGCTTTGTCATCAGTTTTGTGCGTCGATGACTTTGATTTTCTGTTTCACCAAATCCAAGTCATCTTTCAGCCTGAGCACCTTGCGATTCATCTCATCCACAAGACTGTTGCCCTTCTTGCTGCTTGCATTGAGAAATCCTATATTGTTCTCATAGGTCTGAATCTCCTGTTTCAGTTGTTCGAAACGACGCATCAGACGTCCGCGCTCGTTGTCAATGGCATCATCGCCACGTTTGGCCACATTCTTGAGATTGGTCTTGAAATTGTCGAGGCGACGACGTGCGGTGGAGATATTCAACTCCTTGTAAATCTTGTCGAGCACATCATGATACTCTTTGTAGAGGTTGTCCTTCTCTTTGTAAGGGACGTGGCCCACGGCGTTGTATTCGTCTACGAGTTTCTGAACGTCTGCTTGTACATTGTCCGAAGTCTCGGTTGTGATGGTGCGAAGCTGCTCGATAATGGAGCGTTTCTTCTCCAGATTGGTACGTTCCTCATTGTGTACACCGGCATTGGCGGCGTTGCGAGCCTCGAAGAAGGTATTGCATGCGGCAATGAAATCGGTCCAGAGCTGGTCGCCAATCTTCTTGGGCACACTACCAATGGTCTTCCATTCTTTCTGAAGAGCAATGAGTTTGTCGCTTGTGGATTTCCAGTCCGTGCTTTCAGAGAGTTCGCGCGCCTTCTCGACAAGAGCTTTCTTTTTGTCTATGTTGGCCGAAAGGGTTGCTTTCAACTCTTTGAAGAACTCGGCCTTACGACCGAAGAAATCATCACAGACGCCACGGAAGCGCTCGAAAATCTTGACATTCATCTTCTGAGGAGCAAAACCGATGGTCTTCCACTCGGCCTGTAATGCTATGATTTCTTTGGTATGTCTCTCCCAGTCGCCGGCACCTTTGTTTTCTTCTTTGGCAATGGCCTCAACCTTCTCGCACAGTTCCTGTTTCTTGGCAAGATTCTCTTCCTCCTTGGCACGGAGTTCTTCGAAATGGTTCTGATGGCGTTTGTTGATTATCGTAGACGCCGCCTTGAAGCGTGTCCATATCTCTTCGCGCAAGTCTTTGGCCACAGGTCCTATCTCGCGATACTGCTGATGGAGTTCCTGCAACTGATGGAACGCACTGATGACATCTGTTTCGTCAGCCAGTTTTTCTGCTGCCTCACAGAGTTTTGTCTTCAGTTCGAGATTTTTCTTAAAATCATATTCACGTGCCTCAATGTTGAGTTTGAGCAGGTCGTAGAACTGTTCCACGTAAAGTTGATAGCTGCGCCAGAGTTCATTGGCTTTTTCTGCCGGCACGGCTTTAATTTCTTTCCATTGCTGCTGAAGGTCCTTGAACTCCTGATACGACTTATTGGCTTGATCAGGAGAGGTGGCCATAGCTTTTATCTTATTGATTATGTCGAGCTTTTTCTCGAGGTTGGCCTGTTTCTCGGCTTCTTGTTGCAAGAACAGTTGTGTGCGTTTCTCGCGAATGACAGACATCTCCGACTTGAAAGCCGCTTCGTCTTCATCGGGCAAAATCTGATATTTCTCAGGGTCGCCGCCGGCCTCCAGATATTCCCGTTGTTTAGCTTCGCGCTCGGCAATATGCAGTTTATAGAAAGTGGTTTTGAGATAATCGATTTCCTCTTTGTTGGAGAAATCGTCGGCAGCAATAATCTCTCTCAACCTCACAAGCACCTCCTGTTTGGTCTTATAAGATTTTTGCTGTTTTGTATCGGGAGCGGCCTGCTCCTCAACACCATTTTCCAAAGCCTCCTGAGCCACCGTTTCGGCAGCCTTGTCGACATTTTCTACTTGAACGGCAGATTGCTCCACGCTCTTCTCTTGTTCGTTTACACCTTGCAATAGTGTATTTTCTTGAGAGTCCATCATTTCACTGTTTTAAGTTTATGACACGCTTTTTTCAATAATATCAGACCACCGGCCATGAAAAGAAACCGCCTTCATGACGTCACGTAGTACCTGATACAAACTAATAATATCAATTATAATAAGTGCAAACTTAAATAAAAAAAAGTAATTGCACAAACAAAATCATTTATTTTTATGATTTTTCCCGTCAAAGCAATCGTTTATGTCGCAAAATAAACCATGACAGGCCGGAAACGCAAACCGAAATAATCAGTGCTATCGCGAAGCCGTAGCGGGTGGTCTCCATACCGTTGATGAGGTTCATTCCGAACAACGATGCTATCAGCGTGGGGAACATCATGATTATTGAGACGGAGGTGAGCGTCCTCATCACGGTGTTCATGTTGTTGTTGATGATGCTTGAATATGTGTCCATCGTGGACTCCAGAATGTTGGAATAAATATGTGAAGTCTCACGTGCCTGAGACATCTCGATGTTCACGTCTTCTATCAAGTCGGCATCCAACTCGTCCACCTGCAGTTTGAACTTCAGCTTAGCCAACAATGTCTCGTTGCCACGTATGGAAGTGATAAAATATGTAAGAGAGTCCTGCAAACGGCTGAGGGCGATGAGTGACTCGTTGTTGACCACATTGTCAAGATTGTGTTTGGCCTTCTCAATCAATGCGTTTATCTGTTTCAAACGTTTCAGATACCACACGGCCGAAGAGAGGAACAGGCGGAAAATCATATCGACATAGTCTGTGAAACCGACGTTTCTCTTCTGTTGGTAAGTCACAAAATCAATCATCATGTTTGTCTCATAATAACAAACAGTGATGGTCACATCGCCCTTATGGATGATACCGAGGGGCACGGTGGTGTATGGTGTGCGTGAACGAATTTCCTTCACATAAGGGATACGCAAGATGATGAGCATCCAACCGTCGTCATACTCATAACGCGCACGCTCGTCGGCATCGCTTATGTCGGATAAGAAATAATCGGGTAAGTTAAATTTGTCAACAAGCCACTGTTGATCTTCATCTGTCGGACAGGTCACTTGTATCCAGCAGTTGGGGCACCACTCATTTACCGCTTTGAGTTTTGCATCGGTATTCCAAAATGTTTTCATACAGCCAATTCCTTATTAGTTCGGGCAGGAAACGGCTTTTGACATCTTGAGCCGATTCCCTACTACATGTTCATATTTTCCGCGTGATAGTCGTCCATTGTTTTGATTGAATGATTTTTCGTTCTGCAAAGATAGATAAAATCTTTGATTTGGCAAGCGGTTTTCTCAATATTAATACATGAAAAGATATTCAACCGGATAAAGATTAGAGCGCATCTTCAATATCAGCGAATTCGCGCCGTTTTATTACAAAGACCGTGCACTATTCTCGCAAAAAATAAAAAATATGTTGTTCTATATTTAATTTCTGAATATTTTATTTACTTTTGTAAAATAAAAGCATATAAATAAAACATTATATAAGGCATAGGCCTTAACAACAAACACTATCATTAATAACACTAACTAATCAAACATGAGGAAAAATTTACTTCTTTTGGGTGCCTGTCTTTTAGGCACTATCGGTGCAAACGCACAACAAAGCGCTCAAGTAAGGGTCAAGAGCGGATACACTGCCGATGTAGTGGCCGAGGCAATGCCGGCAGCAGACCATCTCGTACAAGGCATTGACAATGCCGCCGTAGGTCTTATGCCCAAGAGGGTGATAGGCGTCAATCACGGATTGCCGTCCGACTCACGCCTCGTATCGGCTGAGAACGGCAACGTGTATCAGATAGATTACACCAAGAACAACGCTTTGCGCCTTGTAGGACCGAACGATGACCCAAACTTGAATTTGTCTGATGAAGCAGAACTGACACTGGCCACACCGGTGAAAACTTCAAAATTGTGGATGCTCTGTATCTGTGGCAACGGCCCGACCGATCTTGAGGTAGAAGTGACTTACAGTGATGGCAATATCGACTACGGCACAATCACCGTTGAAGACTGGTGGAACGAAAGCACCAACCCTGCCGACCATGTTGGCAAGAGCGAGGCTTTCTGGGGATTGGATCGCATCGACCGCAACAACAATTTAGTTCAGGGTACTACTGCCGTGCGCATACTCGAAAAGTCAATAGACACCAATCCCGAGAAAGAGATTGTATCCATCTTCATCGGAAAGACAGATGCGAGCAAAGGATATCCCACCATCTTCGGTTTCTCGGCAGGTTCCGAACCTATCAAAATAGCCGAAGGCTTCAATGCGGACATCGTGGCCGAGGCTTATCCTATTGGTGAACACGCAACGGTTTCACTTGACAGAAACGCATGGGTGATCTATTCCGAGAGTCTGGGTGATGTGTATATGGGCAACAACAACGGTCTGCCCGAAGACGGCAATCTGGTGACAAAGAGCGGCCGTACATACCACATGGATTATGCCAACCTCAACGCCACACGTCTGACAGCCGACGATGCCAACACTGCTGATATCGATGAATCGATAGTAACACTCGAGTTGGAAGATCATCCCAAACTCTCCGATGATGGAAAACTCATCTTTCTGGCCACGGCAGGCAACGGTCCGGCCGAATTGGACATCGAATACACCTATGAGGACGAATCCACCTACGACAGCCACATCAGTGTGCTCGACTGGTGCAACCATCAGAGTGAAGCCGCCATACAGACCGGCAGATACTATGAAGGCAAATTCGACGACAGAGATTACGTAGGATTGTATGAAATAGAAGACTATCCCGATACAGGCAAGGCCATCAAGAGCATCTCATTCTACAACACCTCCGGCGGAGCCAGCAAAGGTATCATCGTAGGCATTTACATGAACGACGGTACGTTGATAACCGGCATCGACAGTATCAAGAACGAAGACAAAGCCTCAAACGGCAAGATATACAACCTTGCCGGACAGCGTGTCAACAGCACATATAAAGGCATCGTCATCAGAGATGGCAAGAAAATGATAATGAAATAATGTGACATCTGTCCGTCCGCTCACTGACAATCCCGTTGGCACGGTTTGCCGACGGGATTGTTTTATTCTACACATCATTCAGATAAAACATAAATCAGGGTTTCACATCCCGCCACTTTCTCCAAATGATAACAAATATAAAGACCTATTCTTTGTTTGTTTCGAAATTTGAACTAAATTTGCACAATATATAAATCAACACAACAACAGACATGAGCAAGGTATCATCCATCACACGACATCGGATAAAGAAGCAGCAATTCAAAGACCTGTTTTTCATCTTCATCGGCATACTTCTTTATTCGTTCGGTTACACCGCATTCATACTACCCGAACAAATTGTCATGGGTGGTGTTGCCGGTATCTCGGCACTTTTGTACTATGCGTTCCAGTTTCCTGCCGGAGTATCCATCTATGTGATCAACATCAGTCTGCTGTTGCTGGCATTCAAGGCACTCACCCGACAATTCAGCATCCGCACCATCATCGGTGTGACGATGATGTCGGTGCTCATCGGTATCATGCAGCCCATCTTTCAGCAGTACCCCATCATCACTGTCGGCAAAGACACATTCATGCACGTGCTCATAGGTGGTGCACTCGGCGGAGCGGGTCTCGGTCTGGTATTCTCACACAGCGGCTCGACCGGAGGCACGGATATAATCATCGCCTTGCTAAACAAGTATTTCCGTCTGAGTTTCGGCCGAGGCATGCAATTCATCGATACCAGCATCATCTGTTCATCATATTTTCTGTTTCACAGTTCGGAAAAGATTGTATACGGTATCGCCTTCACACTGATAGCCAGTTTCGTGTGCGACTATGTCATCAACGGAACACGCCAGACGGTACAATTCATCATCATATCCAAGCAATACGAGAAGATTGCCGATGTGATAAACAAGGAGATTCACCGCGGTGTGACACTCGTCGAGGGCAAGGGATGGTACTCCAAGCAAGACGTGAAACTGCTCATCGTGCTCGCCCGCAAATATGAGACACAGGAATTGTTCAACCGCATAAAGAGTATCGACCCGGACGCACTGGTGTCACAATCGTTCTGTCACGGAGTATTCGGTGAGGGTTTTGACAAGATAAAATAATCATAACAATGATAAAAGGAGGCCGTTCGTGACTTGCCATAAAAGAGTTGTCATGAACGGTCTCCTTCTTTATTATAATAGGTGTAGGGTGCTACAAGTCGTTGCGAGTGATGTCTGCAACCAGTTTGTGGGCCTTGTTCTCCAGTCGAAGAAATGTTTGCAGGTTTTTGAAGATGGCGTCCACCTCGACATAATATTCCACTACCGACATCTGTCCGCCGTCAACCGCCTTGCGCAAAAGGTCAAGAGAGCCATACAGAAAATCCGTGTCGTACACGGCAGCGGCCTTGCGTGTCTGTTTCAGTTGGTCTATGAGCGAACGTAAACGGCTCTCGGTCTGCAATCGGGCATTGTCGTATTGCAGTTCGCTCTCCTCCAGACGCACACGCGCACTCTTCAGTTTGTTGCGGTTGGAAAACAATGGGAACGAAGCCCCCACCAAGAAACCATTGCTGGCATTCGTCCCTTCGGTATTGCGGCGATAGCCCAGTTCCATCTTCGGCAACCAATTGTTCTTGTTCAGTTTCACGTTCTGACGAGACATCCGGACGTCAGCCTGAGCCGTGCGCAGAGTCAGTTCCGACACCAGAGCTCTCTCGTACAACTGATTGTAGTCGCCATCGGCTCCATCGGCAGGATAGTCACTTAACGCATCGATATCTATCGGCTCATTGCCATTGAGGGCCGAAATATTTTCGAGAACATCTCTTTGAGCCGTCTCGTTGGCCACCACCTCGGTCTCCATGTTCATGCGTTCCATCTTCACCTTGTTCAGTTCGATGATATTGGCATCTCCTTCCTCAAGTCGCTTCTCGTATGCCGCGAGCATTTCTTCGGCGTTTTTGCGTCTGAGTTCGATAATCCGGCGTTCCTGGTTGAGCAACACCAGGTCCAGACACAACTGTTTGGCTTTGAGCAGCACATCGCGCCTTGACGACTGAAATTGCAACGAAGCCACATCGTTCTGAGATTTACCGTACTTGCTGCGGGCCGCATACAGCGTGGGAAAATCAAAACCCTGTTTCACCACCAACTCCGAGCTGGCCACTCCATTCATCGTTTTCGAGAAGAAAGGGCTGTATTCTATGCTCGGGTCTTCAAGATTGTTCTGCATAGAGATTTCCAGTTTTTGAGCTTCCACAGACTTTCTGAGAACCTGCAGTTCCTTGTTGTTTTGCTCCACACCACTCAATATTTCCGCAATGTCCTGAGCCTGCGCACCGCGGACAAGTGAGAACATCGAGATGACAAAAAGTATCTTTTTCATTTTCATTCAGATTTTATTTCCTTTTCATTACGTTCCGAGCCATGCACCCAACCATACACTATGGGGATGATAAATACGTTGAGGAATGTCGATGTGAGCAATCCTCCGAGTATCACTTTGGCCATCGGACTTTGTATCTCGTTGCCCGGCAACCCGCCTCTGAGGGCCAACGGTATGAGCGCCAGAGCCGAGGTGAGGGCCGTCATGAGTATGGGGTTGAGCCTGTCGAGCGACCCTTTCACTATGCTTTCGTCCAGCGACATGCATTTCTCTGCCCTGAGAGTGTTGTATCTGTTGATGAGCAGCATGCCGTTGCGGGTGGCGATGCCGAAGAGTGAGATGAATCCGATGATTGCGGGGATGCTCACCTCGCCCGTGGTAAGCAACAGAGCAAACACGCCGCCGATGAGTGCCAATGGCAGATTGAGCAGCACCACCCCACTCTCCAGCAGATTGTGAAACTGCATGTAGAGCAAAAGGAATATCACGATGATGCTCAGCACCGACAACAAAAGGAGTGTGCGACTGGCGGCCTGTTCGTTTTCAAATTGCCCGCCATACTCCACATGATAACCCTCAGGCAACTTCACATCGCGCTCTATCGTCTGCCTTATGTCATTGACCACGCTCCTCAGGTCGCGCCCATCGGTATTGGCGGATATCACGATACGCCGTTTCACATTCTCACGATTGACGGTATTAGGACCTGCCGACGACACTACATCTGCCACATCTACCAACGGCATCTTGCGCCCGTCGGCAGTATTGATGGTGAGGTCGGCTATGCGCTCCATAGTCCCGCGTTCGTTGTCGTCAACGCGCACCACCAGGTCAAAGTTCCGTCCTTTCTCATATACCTGGGAAACCGTCGCACCCGAGAGACATACCGTCACAAACCGAGCAAACTCAGGCATCGTGATACCATACTTGATGAGCATTTCGCGCTTGGGCACGATTCTCAGTTCGGGACGTTCTATCTGCTGTTCCACATTAAGGTCGGCTATGCCTTCCACAGCAGCGATGCGTTCCTTAATATTATTGCCGATTGCAAACAACCGGCCCAAATCGTCACCAAACACCTTGATAGCGATGTTGGCCTGTGTACCACTCAGCATAGCATCGATGCGATGGCTTATCGGTTGACCTATTTCTATGTTGGCACCGACAATGGTCGAGAGCTTATGGCGTATGTCGTTGAGCACATCTGCATATGAGCGGTCGCGCAACACAAACGGAGCTTCTATCTCCGACACGTTCACACCGAGCGCATGTTCGTCGAGCTCGGCACGTCCGGTCTTACGTGCCACGGTCTTTATCTCGGGCACTGAGAGCAACAACCGTTCGGCGCGACGACCGATATTGTCAGACTCTTCGAGCGATATGCCGGGCAGCGAACTGATGTTTATGGTAAACGAGCCCTCATTGAATTTCGGCAGAAAACTATGACCGAGCGTGAAAAACAGGCCCAACGCGCACACGAAAAGGGCGAAGGTGGACATCAGCACACCCTTCTTATGCCCTAACACCCACAACAGAGACTTGCCATAATATTTCTTCAGCCATACCACCACAAACGCTTCACGGGGCACACTGTTGCCCTCCTTGCCTTTGAGCAGATAACTACACAGCACCGGAGTGAGCGTGAGGGCCACGACAGTTGATGCAATCAGAGCCACGATAAACGCTATGCCGAGGGGTATGAGCATCTTACCCTCCATGCCGCTGAGGAAGAACAATGGCACGAAACTGACGATGATGATTATCGTGGAATTGAGTATCGGCATGCGCACCTCGCGCGAAGCGTTGAACACGAGTTGTTTGATAGGTTGGCGTTTATCCTCCGGGAGCATACGGTTTTCCCTGATATGTTTCCACACATTTTCCACATCCACAATGGCATCATCCACGAGCGATCCGATGGCTATGGCCATTCCGCCGAGGCTCATCGTATTGATGCTCAACCCCATGTAATGCAACGTGAGCAGGGCTACTATCAGTGAGAGCGGCAGAGTGACGAGCGATATGACGGTGGTACGCACATTGGCAAGGAAAAGGAACAACACTATCACGACAAACAGGGCTCCTTCGGCCAGTGAGGTCTGCACGTTGGCTATGGAGCTGTCGATGAAATCGGACTGGCGGAAGATGTCTGTCGACACTCTCACATCGGCCGGCATATTCTTCTTCAGGTCATCGAGCGCACGTTCAAGATTCTCTGTCAACTCTATCGTTCCTGTGTTGGGTTGCTTTGTCACAGTGAGCAATACGGCCTGTTTGCCCCTGACCGACGCCACTCCCAATTTAGGTTGATGTGCTCCCACTGTCACATCGGCTACATCATCGAGCATCACCGTGCCTTTGTCCGTGGCCTTGACCACAGCACGACCTATCTCGTTGGCAACATCGGTGGACAACAATCCGCGCACGATATATTCGTTGCCATACTCATAAATCACTCCTCCGTTCACATTGCTGTTCATTCCTCCGGTGGCCGACATGACATCTCCTAAGGTTACCCCATAATGCTTCATGCGCTCCGGACGCAGACGTATCTGATACTCCTTGATATCGCCACCGAGCACAGACACCTGCGCCACACCACCGGTAGACAAGAGTCGGGGGCGCACCACCCAATCAGCCAGTGTACGCAAATCGAGCATTGATGTCTCATCGGAGGTCAGACCCACAATGAGAACCTCACCAAGTATCGATGATTGCGGGCCTAACACAGGTTTGTTCACATTGTCGGGCAGAGCATCGCCTATCGTGGCGAGTTTTTCCGACACTATCTGCCGGGCCTTGTACACATCAGTGTCCCAATCAAACTCCACCCATACAACGGAGAATCCGGTTGTAGACGACGACCTGACACGGCGTACACCGGTGGCTCCGTTGACGGCTGTCTCCACGGGAAATGTGACGAGCTGTTCCACCTCTTCGGTCGCCATGCCTCCTGCTTCGGTCATCACAACCACCGTGGGAGCATTGAGATCGGGAAACACATCCACCTCGGTATGAAAGGCTGTGTACACCCCGCCGACCATAAGCAGCACCGAGGCTACGAGTACCAACAACCGATTGTGAAGCGAAAAACGTATTATCTTGTCAAGCATGATTTATTTTCTACATTATTTATTATCCACCTTTTGATTAATGTGAGTGTGTATGTGCCGGAATTGCGTTGCTCGCAGATGCCAGTTTGAGATGTATGGCACCACGGGTCACCACATTTTCGCCTCCCTTAAGACCACTCACTATCTCCACGCGCTCTCCATCGGAACTGCCGGTCTCCACCTCTGTCTTGGCATAACAGGTGGCATCTTTCTTGATGTACACGAATTTAGCGCCCTGCTCTTCGGTGACAGCACCGAGGGGCAGACTTATCACCTGCTCGCGTTCGCCCACAATGAGATACACTTCCACCGGCATGCCGGACATAAGTCCGTCACAGGCGTCAAACTCAAAAGTCACGGGCACATACGACGACGAGACATCCATTGTACGTGCAAGAGCCGTGAGCCGACCATTGAGATGCTCCATATCGTAAACTTTTCCACCATACGACGATTTAAATCTGGCCGAACGCACATCGCCCAACAATGACTGATAACGACCGGGGACATCGGCCACAAGGCACAAACGTTGTCCGAGGACGAGTGTGAGCAACGGTTGGCCGGCCTCAACATAGTCGCCGTCCTTGACCATACACCCACTCACGTATCCGCCTTTGGACGCATGCACTCCGGCAGACCCTGAGCGCTTGCCTTTGATGAGGGCTTGATAGGCGATGCGGGCCAGTTCGTAGTTCTCACGGATGGCATTAAACTCTTTCTCCGACACAATGCGGTCGTCTCTCAGCTTTTTTGCCCTTTCATATTCGCGCCGCGCATTGTCGTATGTCACAGATACCCGATCACCCGGGTCGCCATCCTGTATGTCGCGGGCAGAAATGCGAAACAGTGTGGTACCGGCTCCGACTTGGGTACCCACGGTCAGCGGTCGAGTCATCTGCACCACACCCGACATCGTGGCCACCACCGTCATCTCATCGCCCGGTGCAGCCTGAATCGTTCCCGATGTGGGTATCACGGCGTGGAACGGAGCGGGGTTCACAATCTCTGCTACCACTCCCGCCGCAGCGGCTTGATCGGCATGCATGACCACCTCTCCGGCATGTGCGTGTTGTGAAGACGATGCAGCCGGATGTTCACCGGCGTCATGTATGCCGTCGTGCTGTTGCGTATCCCTGTTGCCACACGATACGGTGAGCACCACCCCAAATACGCTTGCTATAATCAATCTTTTATTTATCATATATATCTTTTTATTTTTACCTTTTATTATTTTGTCTTGCAAAAATAACAATTTGGCGATGCAACTTTGTTGCAAAGTTTCGCACTCACTCATCTCAAGGTAGTGCATCTCATCAATAAATGTCATTTTGGCGCATCATTATGACAATATGACACATCAGCACCTATGGGCATGGATTTTGTGCTAACCGTATCGGATAACATTAAATTATAAATTGGCAGAAAGGAGAAAACAATTATGACATTCGACAAATTCACAATCAAAGCCCAGGAGGTAGTACAAGAGGCCGTCAACACAGCCACCCGCAACGGACAACAGACCATCGAGCCGCTGCATCTGTTGAAGGGTTTGACTGTCAAAGCCACGGATGTGACCACATACATATTCCAAAAACTCAGGGCCAACATTTCCCAGATAGACAACATCCTCGACATCGAGATCGGCCGTTTGCCAAAAGTGCAAGGCGGACAACCGTATTTCAGCAACGACACATCGGCCGTGCTACAAAAGGCCACCGACTATTCCACACAGATGGGCGACGAGTTTGTGAGCGTGGAACAGCTGTTGCTGGCTCTGCTCACAAGCACTACTACGGCCGGAAGGATAATGAAGGATGCCGGAATGACCGAGAGCGACATGCGCAAAGCTATCGAGGAGTTGCGCAAAGGACAAAAAGTGCAGTCGCAATCGGCTGACGACAATTATCAGAGTCTGAACAAATACGCCAAGAATCTGGTGGAACAGGCGCGACAGGGTAAGCTCGATCCGGTCATCGGACGTGATGAGGAGATAAGGCGTGTGCTCCAGATACTGTCGCGACGAACCAAGAACAACCCTATCCTCATAGGCGAACCGGGTACGGGTAAGACGGCCATAGCCGAGGGCTTGGCCGGTAGGATACTCCGTGGAGACGTGCCCGAGAATCTGAAAAACAAGCAACTGTACTCGCTCGACATGGGCGCACTCGTGGCGGGAGCCAAATACAAGGGGGAATTTGAGGAACGACTGAAAAGCGTCATCAAAGAGGTGACGGCGAGCAACGGCGACATCATACTCTTCATCGATGAGATTCACACACTCGTGGGAGCCGGTGGTGGCGAGGGTGCGATGGACGCCGCCAACATACTCAAACCGGCATTGGCGCGCGGCGAACTGCGGGCCATCGGTGCTACAACGCTCAACGAGTATCAGAAATATTTTGAGAAGGACAAGGCTCTGGAACGTAGGTTTCAGACGGTAATGGTGGACGAACCGGACGAACTGAGTGCCATCAGCATACTCCGCGGACTGAAAGAGCGCTATGAGAATCATCATAAGGTGCGCATACAGGACGATGCTTGTATTGCTGCGGTGACTCTCTCGGAGCGCTATATTTCCGAACGGTTCCTACCCGACAAGGCCATCGACCTCATGGATGAGGCTGCCGCAAAGCTACGTATGGAGCGCGACTCGGTGCCGGAGGAGCTCGACGAACTGACGCGACGGCTCAAACAGTTGGAGATAGAACGCGAAGCCATCAAGCGCGAGAACGACACGTCTAAGATAAATCAGCTCGACAACGACATCGCCGAACTCAAAGAGCAGGAGAAATCGTTCCGTGCCAAATGGGAGAACGAGAAGGCGCTGGTAAACAAAATACAACAGGACAAGCTGCAGATGGAACAGCTCAAATATGAGGCTGAACGCGCCGAGCGTGAGGGTAACTACGAACGGGTGGCTGAGATAAGATACAGCCGACTGCCCGACATCGAAAAGGACATTCATGACATACAGCAACAACTGCGACAGACGCAAAACGGCACGGCCATGATACGCGAGGAGGTTACGGCTGACGACATTGCTGAGGTGGTGAGCAGATGGACGGGCATACCCGTGACACGAATGATGCAGAGCGAGCGCGAGAAACTGTTGCATCTCGAGGACGAACTGCACAAGCGTATCATAGGACAGGACGAGGCCATCATTTCGGTGAGCGATGCCGTCAGACGAAGCCGCGCCGGACTTCAGGATCCTAAACGTCCTATCGCTTCGTTCATCTTCTTAGGCACCACAGGTGTGGGCAAGACCGAACTGGCAAAGGCACTGGCGGAATATCTCTTCAACGACGAGACGATGATGACCCGCATCGACATGAGCGAGTATCAGGAGAAATTCAGCGTCACCCGACTCATCGGTGCGCCTCCGGGATATGTAGGTTACGACGAGGGCGGACAGCTCACCGAGGCCGTTAGGCGCAAACCTTACTCGGTCATCCTATTCGACGAGATAGAGAAAGCGCATCCGGATGTATTCAATATCTTGCTGCAGGTGCTCGATGACGGACGCCTCACCGATAACAAAGGACGCACCGTAAATTTCAAAAACACGATAATCATCATGACCAGCAACCTTGGCAGCCAGTACATTCAGGCACAACTGGCAACGATGAACGATGGTAACCGTGAGCAGATAATTGACCGCACGAAGGCGGGTGTGATGGATATGCTACGCAAGACAATCCGACCGGAGTTTCTCAATCGTATCGATGATACGATAATGTTCCTGCCGTTGACAAGAGAGCAGATTGCCGATGTGGTGCGTCTGCAGCTCAACGCCGTCCGACAGATGCTCCTTCCGCAGGGCATCACGCTCGATTTCACACCGGCGGCCGTGGACTACATCGCCGCAGAAGGATTCGACCCTGAGTTCGGAGCAAGACCTGTCAAGAGGGCAATACAGCGACTGTTGCTCAACGACTTGTCCAAGACCATACTCGCGGGTAGCGTCAATCGGGAGAAGCCGATAATGGTGGACGCCGGCAGCAACGGTCTGACATTTGAAAACTAACGATAAGACAACATACTCATTAACACGGGGTTGTGCCATAAAGACAAAGGCGCAGCCCCGTTTTCGTTTATCCTAAATCGGCGAATGGAATATTTCCAATTCAGACAAAACCATCGTGTTTTACAAATAAAGAATGTATCTTTGCAATAAAATAAGATAAAGTAAATGCGTATTGCCATAATAGGAGGTGGAGCTGCCGGCTGTTTCGCCGCAATAAACATAAGGAGACGCTTACCACAAGCTGAAATGACCGTGTATGAAAGCGGCAAAAAGCTATTGGCCAAAGTGGCCATGACAGGAGGCGGACGCTGCAATCTCACCAACTCGTTCAGGAACGTGAGGAGCATCGATGAGGTGTATCCCAGAGGTGCTCGACTGATGAAACGACTGATGAAGGAGCATCAACAAACTGGTGGCCACGCTCACCGGAAACATTTACAATATAAAAGGTAAAAACCGTTTCAAGGATGAATTTGTGACTTGCGGCGGTGTCGCTTTGGGCAATATCAATACGGCCCAACTTGAAAGCAAGAAACACAGCGGACTGTACTTTGCCGGCGAAATGCTTGATGTGGACGCTGTGACCGGCGGTTTCAATCTGCAGGCAGCATGGACAATGGGATATGTGGTGGCCAAATCAATGGCCGAAAAATATTATAAGGCAATGGAACAAAAATAAAAACGAAACTACCTTTATCATATTAAGACAACATCGAAAAAATCAGGATAAACGCAGTGCGTTTATCCTGATTTTTGATTTACTTGACAATCTTTTTGCCGTTGACGATATAAATTCCGTGGCCGAGAGACTTGATATCTGTACCCAAATAACGGCCGTCAATGCTATAAACACGACCCGAAAGGGATGGACGGACAGAGGTTGTCACATCACCGATACCGTTGACCGTAGGATCCACTACTGCTATCTCGTCGAGAAACAGACGTCCTCCTGCCACAAAGCGAAGTGTTCCCTTGCCGGATATTCCTGTTGAGATGGTGATCTCGTTCCAATCATTAGCGTCGAGTTGATATTCCCCTATGACAGTCTGATTGAAATAAACGGTCAGGTCGGGTTTGTCCGTTTCCCACGGCGCTGCCAGGAATGTGAGCACGGCACCAGGCGTGGCCTCAAACTCGGGAGTGGTGACATCGGCCGGATTCTTACCATTACCGAAGCGGGCACATTGGTCGGCTCCATATGCACGGGTGTCTGTCCATCCTTCCATATCGGGAGTGAAAGATGACGATGCAATGTTTCCATTCCACTGTCCGTCGTTTCCTCCTGTACCGGTACACTTGTTGAATGTCTCTCTGAAAAGGGCTTCGCCATAAACCGGAGTGTTGTCCTGTGCGGTGGCACTGAATCCGAACGACATCGTGCCATCGGCATTCCGAGTGATGTCGGTGACAGATTTGTTCATGAGTTTGCGCCCATCCGTATTTTCATTATAGAGTATGGCTTTGGGTTTGGAAGAATTGGTCAGACTGTTGTTGTCCTTGTATGGATACGGGTCTCCGGCCAGATCGTCTTCAAGTATTTCTCCCCAATAGTCGAAATCTCCATCAGAATTGTCGGCATGGAAGATGGTGCAACGCTGTCGGTTGGCTTTGGTGTTCACCGAGTTGTTATCCCACACCTGACTGTCGTAGTCCACATGAAGTATAAGAAGACCCGAGCCATAGAGCGCTGCGTCCCATCCTGTCTGCTGACGGTTTTCCAACAGATAGAATTCATCCTTGATTTTATCATTATATATGATGTACGCATCACCGCCTTCGCTCAACGCACGTTGGTTCTCCACAGTGCAATCAGCAGTCAGTTCGATAGGTGTGAGCCATCCGGCAAACCATTTCTCGTAACTGGTGTAGCCACTCGGAATGTGTCCGCCACCGTTGTAGCTGCCGTAATCCATGAGATCCCATGTGGCCATACCGAAATTGCTGGTCTCCGTGTCGTAAATATCGGGCAATCCCAGGCAGTGGGAGAACTCGTGACAGATGGTTCCGATACCGTCAGTCACAACCTTAACGTCATCACCGTCTTCGGTGATTGTCATCTCGCTACTGCAAGCATAAGTGTTGACGATGGTTCCATCGAGAGTGAGAGAGGATTTATAATCGCTGCTGCTCAACTCCCACATGTGAGGCCAAACGGTATCATCATCGCCACCGGCAGCCTCGCCAAGCCCCGAATAGAGTACAAAGACCTGGTCGGCCTCACCGTCACCGGCCCAGTCGTAAGTAGAGAAATCGACCTCCGAGTCAACCGCCAGACATGCTTCCGCCACCATTTCTCCGGCATGCAAATCATCTCCGAAAGTATCGTTTGCACCATAATAAGAGTATTTTTTCGGCAAAGTGACCGGTCCCACAACGTCAAAATCCATTTCGAAGATGCCATTGCTCTGCGCCTTGAAATAATCTTTCACGCTACCGATGAAACCTTCGTCGGTGGTGAAACCCACCTCGTTGGCCACACGATTGTAGAAAACCTTGTCGTGACCGCTGTTAAACGGTTTGTCAGAAAACTGCGCAAGGATTATCAGGCCTTTCTTTTTACCTTCATATCTGTTACCCGTACCGCCCACACGTTTTCTCGCTTTTCGGGCACGAGAGGCCACCATTTTGCTCTTGCGCTCTTTGGCACGGGCGCGCAGAGCGGTCATGTCGGCAACGACGAAACGACCGTTTGCATCGGCCATATATTTCATACCGTCATCGCCAACGAAATAATGTATCGTCTCATCCCCCACGAGCGAAGCACGCACCTCACGTCCATCGGCAAGGATAATTGTCTTTTTAAGTCCGCGTTTTGCAGGAACCGCAAAAGTGCCGACAACGGTAAAACAAAATAACAAGAACATGTATAATTTCTTCATATTTATCTTTATTATTTGGTTTAAAATATCTTGGTTTACATTTTTAGGGATGTAAAATTAATCAAAATTATCGATTTATACATCAACGTGACAAAAAAAATTAATTTATGTTTTATCGTCTCTTTTATTAAATTAGATTACCTTTGTAAACATTATGGAACATAAAAATCCCCGAACCATACGAAAAAGACGACAAAAAATGACAAAAAACAACAAAACGAAAATATCAAAGAATCTATGACAAAGAAAGAACAAGAGGCAGTGAATCTGCCAGAGAACGCATTCAGAGAATTGAAAGACGGAGAAGAATACGTTCCTATCATGAAGCCTGAGAGATCGTATGCGGAAGTGAACGCATGGTCTGTAACATGGGGCATAGTCATGGCTATGATCTTCTCGGCCGCCGCAGCCTATCTGGGATTGAGGGTCGGCCAGGTGTTTGAGGCCGCCATACCTATCGCCATCATTGCAGTGGGTGTGTCGACAGCCTCAAAACGTCACAACGCACTTGGCGAAAACGTGATCATACAAAGCATCGGAGCATGCTCGGGCGCCGTGGTTGCCGGAGCGATATTCACCCTTCCGGCCATCTACATACTTCAAGCCAAATATCCGGAGATGAGCGCCTCGTTCGTGAAAGTGTTCCTCTCATCATTGCTCGGAGGCATCATCGGCATTCTGTTCATCATTCCTTTCCGCAAATATTTTGTCAGCGACATGCACGGCAAATATCCATTCCCCGAAGCCACGGCCACCACACAGGTGCTGGTGAGCGGTGCCAAAGGCGGCAACCAGGCCAAACCACTGCTCATGGCCGGTCTCGTCGGCGGATTGTATGATTTCATTGTCAGCACGTTCGGATGGTGGAACGAGAATTTCACTACCCGTGTGATAGGCTTAGGCGAACAACTCGCCGACAAAGCCAAACTGGTATTCAAGGTCAACACGGGCGCAGCTGTCTTCGGTCTGGGCTATATCATCGGACTGAAATATTCGTTCATCATCTGTCTCGGGTCGTTTGCAGTGTGGTGGCTCATCGTTCCGTTGATTTCGATATTGTTTCACGACCAGGTGCTCAACATGTGGAACCCCGCCATTACCGACACCGTGGGCAACATGAGTCCCGAGTTGATATTCAAAGAGTACGGCAAAAACATAGGTATCGGAGGCATAGCGATGGCCGGAATCATCGGTATCATCAAGTCGTGGGGCATCATCAAGGGTGCCGTATCGCTTGCAGCCAAAGAGATGAAGGGCAACAACAATCCGGATAAAGAGCAACTGCGTACTCAGCGCGACCTCTCGTTCAAGATTATTGCCATCGGTTCGATAGTCACACTGCTGATTACTTTCATATTCTTCTGGTTCGGCATAATGGACGGCAACTTGTTGTTTGCTGTCGTTGGCATAGTGCTCGTGGCGGTGATAGCATTCCTTTTCACCACCGTCGCGGCCAATGCGATAGCCATCGTGGGCAGCAATCCGGTATCGGGAATGACTCTCATGACCCTCATCCTGGCCTCTGTCGTAATGGTGGCAGTAGGTTTGAAAGGCACGGCAGGAATGGTTGCGGCACTCATAATGGGTGGTGTGGTGTGTACCGCACTGTCAATGTCGGGATGTTTCATCACCGACCTTAAGATAGGCTATTGGCTCGGCACCACTCCCAAAAAGCAGGAATCGTGGAAATTTCTCGGCACACTGGTGTCGGCAGCAACGGTGGGCGGCGTCATGATATTGCTCAACGAGACATACGGTTTCGCCAGCGGCCAGTTGGCAGCACCACAGGCCAACGCGATGGCGGCAATCATCGACCCGCTCATGAACGGCGCAGGCGCACCGTGGCTGCTATACGCCATCGGGGCTGTCATTGCCGTTCTGCTCACCTTCTGCAAGATACCGGCCATAGCGTTTGCCCTCGGTATGTTCATTCCTCTTGAGCTCAACACTCCCCTGCTCATCGGAGGTATCATCAGTTGGTACGTGACTACACGCTCCAAAGACGCTGCCGCAAACAACGAACGCGGAGAGAAGGGCACACTGATAGCCAGCGGTTTCATTGCCGGAGGAGCGCTCATGGGTGTTCTCAGTGCCTTGCTGCGTTTCGGAGGATTCAATCCCATTGACGAGGCATGGCTGGCCAATCCACTGTCGGAGATTCTCTCGCTCGGCGCATACATCATGCTGATACTCTATTTCGTATATGCCACAAAGGTCAAAAAGGCCTGATTGTAGATAACAAGCAAATTTTTCCGGTATGCAGACAAGATGTTCTGTATACCGGAAACTTTTTTTGTGGAATCGTGAAAAGGAGCGCCGTCAGTCGAAGAGAGCGAGCAACGGGGTCATGAAAGGAGTGAGTTTTTGCTCGTGAGGAATGTTTTGATAATCCACGCGGGTCATACATTGCGAAACAACAAGGCGCCGGCGGGCGCGCGATATGGCCACATAAAACTTACGGGCGTCCTCGAGTATGCGGGCACGGTCGTTGCGGCTGAAGAAATTGGGATACCGTCCGTCGATGGCATCAAAGACGATAACGTTGTCAAACTCAAGTCCCTTGGCCTTGTGCACCGTTGTGACAAAGATACGGTCTTTTATCGAACGACTGTTGCAAAGGTCGGCCTCCTTGAAGGTATTGATTTCCATGATGTGATTGGCAAGATGCACAGCCAGTACATTTTCCTCTTTTGGATTAATCACATCGCACGAAAGATAGTTCACGATATACTCGATGCCCTCCACCGTATCTATCAATCCGGCATCTACAACGGCATGATAAAACATACGCAACTCGCCAACCAACGCCGACTCCGGCCCATACGCATCGCGACAATATTTCACAGACAGGGCCCTACGATAAATCTCCCCGTAATTGCGTCGGAGCACTTGGATGCGCTCTTGCACCCGTTTGTCGGCGAGAAAATCGCGTTGGTCGTTCACCACCTCGCACCCCTTGCTGAGGCAATGGTTCACCACACCGCACGTGGCAAACACATCATCGTCGGCAAGATGGGAATTGCAACCCTCCAGTCCCAATGCCGTCAAAAGGTATTTGAGTTTGTATTCCTTCAGATCGGGTTCGAGCAGGCGCACAAGTTTGAGCGTATCAAAATATTTGCAGATGCAATCTTCTGCACGTAAATCAGGGCAATAACGACGCAGATTGTTTTTCAATATATTATAATCGTAATCGGCATTATGGCCGATGACAACCTTTCCGCCCACATAATCGATAAACATCCTGAGGGCTTCATCATGGTTGTAGAGCCTATGATGGCGCATCTCGGCAATCAGCGGATTCTCCACGTCGCCGAGCATAAGCGGTATCTGTCGGTCGGTGGCAATGAAGATGGTGAACTCCGATCCCTCGACAATCTGTCCGCCTCGCATCTTCACAGCCGCTATCTGTACGATATCATCCTCAAAGACATTCAGTCCGGTGGTTTCGGTATCGAAGACCACTATCTCGGCATCATCGCATGAGTGCACAAAATCCTGCACATACGTACGGCCATCGTCATATATCAGAAAATCGGAAGGAAGGATGGCACGGTCGAGAAGGTCTCGCACGAACTTGCGTGAGGACGCGTTCTGCTCGAAAACCTTCATACCCTTAAGCATCCGGGCCCATGCCATGAAGTTATGTTCGTTGGACAAGAGGTTGAGATGAGCAATGAGAAACTTGACCTCGAAAGTGGAAAACAGGTCGGTGCCCGACACCTTGAAATGAGCGAGCCTGCGCTCCCTGAGTTCAGCACTGATATCCTCGGCATCGCGATTGGAACTTACCACCACCGCCACCGTCTCATCTTGATGGTCGCGATAGAGCGATGCCACCACATCGGCCACATCCTTCACCTCTGTCTCATACTGTTCGCTGCGCAGTATGCGCAACTCCCCACCCTCGCGCCGGAGGTCGTAATCGGTGACAGGCAGCAACGCACTGTCTATGCCCAGCACATCGCGGGCATAACGATTGAATACATCGAGCAGGTATTTGGGAGAACGATGATTGACCGAAAGATGATGTATGTGACCGTCGCAACGGCTCTTCAGTTCGCTGAGAGTACTCGCTTTGGCACCCATGAAAGAGAAAATGGCCTGTTGTTCATCACCGAGATACATCACCGTGTCGGCCACGTCAGCCACGAGAAGATCAATGATGGCCAGCTGCATGGGGTTGAGATCCTGCACCTCGTCCACCTGCACCCAAGCGAAACGGCCGTACAGGTGATCCGCATCGGCCGCCAACGCATCGTAGGTGAGAATGAGCAGGTCTTCAAAATCGAGCAGATGGTTCTTTCGTTTGTATTCATCATATTGTCGAGCGAGCGTCATCTTGCGCAGCAGTACGGCTGCAATGCGCTTTGTACCGTAATCGAAAGCATCCGACGAAAGCACATCGCGGTAATAATCGGTGTGGTCGTAGATATCGGTCATGGCCTTTGCGTCGAACGGTATGCGCTGAACCTCGCACAGTCGGCGCATGGCTGCCACATCGTCACCGGTGATACACTCGGGATGGATACGCAGGGCTTTGGGATGGCCGTGGCGTATCTGGTGCATGAAACAAGCTAAGTGGATAATCGTGGCATACTCTCTACGCCGTCTGAAATCACTCTGCGCGTAGCCCTCATCTTCCTGCAGGAAATGAGCAAGAAGGCTCACCGACGCGTCATCATCAATGACCGCCGACTCGGCGGCGACCAGACCGTTGGAGAAAAGGAACCGGGAGCAGAAACGATGGACATTGCCCACATACACATCCGAAACCCGCTCATCGTCAATGTACATGCCGATACGCTCACACATGCCGCGCGCCGCCCTGTTGGTAAAGGTAAGACAGAGCATATCGCCGTACTCTATGCCACGATCGTGGGCACGGCGTATACGCTCTGTCAGTATCTGTGTCTTGCCACATCCTGGAGGAGCCAGCACGAGATGGTGACCGCCACGCGCATCAATCACTGTTCTTTGGCTGTCATCCGGAATCCATCTGGGTGTATCGCAAAGGTCGTGCGACACGCCGCGCCCGGCACCGTTCATCTCCGGATTGGTATTCATTAATCTATTACAGATTGTCTTTCTCGATATCCTTGAAATAACGATACGTGCCCACCTTGAGCTCGTCAGTAGCAGCGTCATCGCACACGATGATGCCATGACGGTGCATCTGGAGGGCACTGATAGTCCACATCTGGGTGACGGGACCTTCCACAGCAGCCTGCAGAGCGCGTGTCTTGTTGTGTCCATTGACCAGAATCAGCACCTCGCGGGCATCCATCACCGTGCCCACACCGACGGTGAGAGCCGACTTGGGCACCTTGTTCACATCGTTGTCGAAGAATCGCGAATTGGCCACTATGGTATCCGTGGTGAGCGTCTTCACTCTTGTGCGTGACGTGAGCGAGCTGCAAGGTTCGTTGAAGGCGATATGTCCGTCAGGGCCGATACCACCTATGAACAGGTCGATGCCGCCGGCCTCGGCTATCATCTCCTCATAATGGCGGCACTCCTCCTGAAGGTCAGGGGCGTTGCCATTGAGTATATGGATATTCTCGGCGGGACAATTGATATGGTCGAACAGGTTGTGTGCCATGAACGAATGGTAGCTCTCGGGATGCTCCACGGGCAGACCCACATACTCATCCATATTGAAAGTCATCACGTTCTCGAACGACACGCGACCCTCGTGATAGGCTTCCACCAGGCAGCGATACATCCCCACGGGAGACGAACCGGTGGGCAGACCGAGCACGAACTTGTGTTCGGGTGTGGGATTAAAACTGTTTATCTTGTCAACCACATAGTTGGCTGCCCAACGAGACATCTGTTCGTAGTCGGGCTCTATAATCAATCTCATTTTTTAAAAATATATTAAAAGTTAAAAATCAAATTTCCAGGGAGACACGATTGTTTCCGGCCACAGATGGCGGGCATACGTGAGATGATACACATCGTAGAGAGAGCGGAGACGGACGAGACGGGTGCGGAAGGCGTCAAAGTCCTTCTTGCCCGATGTCCACTGCACCTCGGAGAGTGCGGCCATACGCGGCAGCACCTGATATTCCACCTGATTGGGATACCACAGATATTCGGTCCATACGTTGGCCTGTACGCCGATGATGTGCGGACGTGCCTTCTCGGAGAGGTTGGCGGCACAAGGTTCGAATCCGTACACCTTCTCCACACTTACAAAACCGCCGCAGAGCGTGGGTTCGTATTTGGCTTTGTCGGCCTCGGCCTGATTGTAGTCGAAATAGCAATGCGACGTAGGCGACATTATCACGTCATGTCCGGCCTCGGCTGCGATGAGTCCGTGCTCGGCGTCGCGCCAGCTCTGGATGGTGGCACTCTGCGTGACGGTGCCATCGAGCAGTTCGTCCCATCCCACGATGGTGCGTCCCTTGCTGTTGACATATTTCTCTATGCGCTCCGTGAAAAAGCCTTGCAACTTGTTAAAAGTGAGATTATTGTCCTCGGCCACCTTCCGGCATTTTGGGCAATGCTCCCAACTCACGGTAGGCGTTTCGTCCCCTCCGATGTGTATACGTTTCGAAGGGAAGATATCCATAATCTCGTCCAACACGTCCTCGCAAAACCCGTAAACCTTCTCGTTGCCCAGACAGAGCACCTCTTCGGACACGCCCCAGCGATGAGCCACCTCGTATGGTCCGCCCGTGCATCCCAAATGCGGATAAGCGGTCATTGCGGCAAGCATGTGTCCGGGCATGTCTATCTCGGGAATGACGGTGATGTAGCGCTGGCGGGCATACTCCACTATCTCGCGGGCCTGCTCCTGCGTGTAATAGCCGCCGTAGGGGATGCTGTCGTCGAGCATCGTGTTGAAACCGATGGTAGTGCCCGTACGCTTGGAACCGATATTGACAAGGTCGGGATATTTCTTTATCTCTATGCGCCAGCCCTGATCATCACTGAGATGCCAATGAAAGACATTCATGTTGTGCATGGCGATAAGGTCGATGTAGCGCTTGACGAAATCGAGGTTGAAGAAATGGCGCGCGCAGTCGAGCATCATTCCGCGATGCACGAAACGCGGACTGTCCGTGATGTTCACGGCGGGCATGTCGACTGTGGAATGTGCACCCGTGGGCAACGACTTGCGCAAGGTCTGTATGCCGTAGAACACGCCACGGGCAGTGCTGCCGGCAATGATGATACCTTTGGCGTTCACTTTCAGCGTGTAAGCCTCATCGCCCTTGATATTCTTGTCGATTACAAGCCGGATGCCATCCGACTGTTTCCGGGACGCGATGGTGAGGTTGATGCCTGTGGCCTCGGCCACATAGCGGACAAGAAAATCGGCATTGCGCCTCATATCCTCGTTGGCCGCAGGGAATGACACCGTGACGCCCGATGTCAGCACAAAGGCATCGCCGGCCGCCTGTTCGATGGTTTGGGGTAAAGGCACCACCTCATAGTCGGCACATGACTGAGCTGAAGCTCCTGCAACAGCACACATACAAAAAAAGAAAAATGCGACAATTCGTTCCATATAATTTAAAATTTAGTATCAGACAATACAAAATTAAGTAAAAAATCAATAATCATCAAGGATTAGGAAATTTTTTACAGGATATTTTTGGACATCCGGGCAAATATTCATGATGAGGAATATCCACAGATAATCATATTTGTATAATTTTGCAGACAAAACATGATTTGCAAGATGACAACAGCCAATGACATAACGGAAACGATGCTCGCGATGGGTGACGAGCGACAGAGAGACGTGCTCATGAGATTTTTCAAGACAGGCAAGGGGCAGTATGGCGAGGGCGACCGGTTCATAGGTCTGCGTGTGCCACAAACGCGCGCCGTAGTGAAGGAGGCTGATGGGGACATCTCTCTCAGCGAGATCAAGCGTCTGATCTACTCGCCGTGGCACGAGATAAGGCTATGCGGATTTCTTCTCATTGTCGACATGATGAAAAAGGCATTGCCCACGAGGCACCGGGGAGACTCAGCCGGGAAAGCCGAAGAGCGCGAGCGATTGGCACAATTCTATCTGAAGCATGCGCGTCAGGCCAACAACTGGGACCTGGTGGACCTCTCGTGCGAATACGTCATCGGCTATTGGCTGCTGCATCCCGCACCCGATGGCACCATGCCCTCGCGCAAGATACTCGACCGTCTGGCTCACAGCGACAACCTGTGGGAGCAACGCATAGCCATCGTCTCCACCCTCACGCTCATCCGCGAGCGACAGTTTGACGACACACTCCGCATAGCCTCACTGCTGCTCGACCACCCTCACGACCTCATACACAAGGCTGTGGGATGGGCACTGCGCGAAGTGGGCAAACGCGACATTGAGACTCTGCGCTACTATCTCTCCGAGAACAGCAACCGCATGGCCCGCACCACACTGAGATATGCCATCGAGCGTATGGACGAAAATGAACGCCGGGAATGGATGAAAAAATGAGCAAAAATGTATAAATATGCATTTTGAAAAGTAAAAAATTTTGACAAAACAAAATCGCAAAATAGAAATAAGCCTACGAATAAAACCACATAAAAGCTGTATAATCATACGGTTTTAATCTCAAAAAAGTCAAAAAACACATCAAAAACGATAAAAATGACTCGAAAAAGTGCCCAATTTGGGGTGCGAAAGAGGCCCTTTGGGAGTGCGAAAGGGTTCCTTTTAGCTTGCAAAAGGGCCCCTTTTGGAAATCGAAGGAGATGGTCACAACCGTAAAAACAAGTTATTCTATTGATACACAATACATTACGAAAAGCACTCAAAATTCGCGTATTTGCGGCCGGAGAATAAAAATTTTGAAACGACGGCCTTCTCGTGAAGTTGACGTAAAATCGAAATGAATATTTATACAGAATTTCCGTATAAATAAGCAGAAATGCAGTCGATCATCCTACGGTGTGCATCGTTCAAATCTTCGATCATCCCACATGTCCGCGACAAGAATGAAATGCACAAAGAAAGGATATCTTTTAGAAAAAGGTGTATTTATTTTGAGGTTCCTGCAATTTTTATTATTTTTGCTACACTTTGCCAATTGTAACACAAGAAAGGTAATTGACATCAAACGTGAATGAAAGAATTTATAATATCCGAAGTTAAAGCAGAAACAGCGGTTCTCGTGGGTCTGACGACCAAAGAGCAAGACGAGAACAAGACTAAAGAATATCTTGACGAACTAGAATTTCTTGCCGACACGGCGGGAGCGGTGACAGTGAGGCGTTTCACACAGAAACTGAACGGGCCGAACTCGGCCACCTACGTGGGCACCGGAAAACTGGAGGAAATCAAGCAATACATAGCCGACGAGGAAGAGGCCGAGCGCCCCGTGGGAATGGTGATATTTGACGATGAGCTATCGGCCAAACAAATACGCAACATCGAGAAAGAGCTCGGCGTGAAGATACTCGACCGCACATCGCTCATACTCGACATTTTTGCCATGCGCGCCCAGACGGCTGCGGCAAAGACACAGGTGGAACTGGCGCAATACCGCTACATGCTGCCCCGTCTGCAACGTCTGTGGACCCACCTTGAGCGTCAGGGCGGTGGCTCCGGTGGCGGCGGAGGCAAGGGAAGCGTGGGTCTGCGCGGACCTGGAGAAACGCAGCTCGAAATGGACCGACGAATAATTCTTCAACGAATAACATTGTTGAAGCAAAGACTTGTCGAAATCGACAAACAGAAAACGACCCAACGCAAGAACCGCGGACGCATGATACGCGTGGCACTCGTGGGATACACCAACGTGGGCAAGTCGACCATCATGAACATGATGGCCAAGAGCGAGGTGTTTGCCGAGAACAAACTGTTTGCCACCCTGGACACCACGGTGCGCAAGGTGGTGATAGACAACCTGCCGTTTCTGCTGGCCGACACCGTAGGATTCATACGCAAGCTGCCCACCGATCTTGTAGACTCATTCAAGTCAACGCTCGACGAGGTGCGCGAGGCAGACCTTCTGCTACACGTGGTGGATATCTCCCACCCCGATTTCGAGGAACAGATAAACGTCGTGAACAACACCCTTAAGGACTTGGGATGCGCCGACAAACCCACAATGATAATATTCAACAAGATCGACAATTACACGTGGGTGGAGAAAGAGGAGGACGACCTGACCCCGATGACAAAGGAAAACATCACGCTCGACGAGCTTAAACGCACATGGATGGCCAAGCTCAACGAGAACTGCCTGTTCATCTCGGCGCGAGAGAAACAAAACGTCGACGAGTTCAGGGAGATACTCTACAAGAAGGTGCGCGAACTGCACGTGCAGAAATATCCTTACAACGACTTTCTTTATACAATAGAAGACAACAACGAATTTTAAGAAAAACATATTTTTATGGATTACAGACAACTGACCGAACAGGAAATACGCATACTCGAAGACAATAGTTGCTGGGCCGAAGACTGGTCGGCCGTCAGCGTGGCCGAGGATTTCAGGGCCAACTATTTTCACAGAGTGATGTTTTACGGCACGGTAAGATTGGGCACATTCGAGAAGAGTGTGGAGGTGAGCAAAGGGTTTGTCAAACACTCGGGCATAAACAACGCCACCCTGCGCAACGTCACCGTGGGTGACAACTGTCTCATAGAGAACATCGGCAACTACATAAACAATTATACAATCGGCAACGACTGCTACATCTCCAACGTGAGTACAATGGAGACTACCGAGGGTGCCACCTACGGAGAAGGCAACACCATATCGGTGCTCAACGAGGTGGGCGAAGGCAATGTGATACTCTTTCACGGACTGACAAGCCAGTTTGCCGCCTTCATGGTGTTCAATTTCAAAAACAAGCCGCTCAAGGCTGCCATACGACGGATCATATTCGAGGAAATAGAACGCACCACCCCTGAATGCGGAAAGATAGGCGACAACGTCAAGATCATAAACACCAAAGAGATAAGCAACTCGATAATACACTGCGACTGCGAGATTAATGGAGCAGCCCGAATAAGCGACTGCACCATCATGAGCACACCCGAAGCCAACGTATTCATCGGAACGGGCGTGATATGCGAGAACTCCATCATATCGGATGGGGCCGCCATAATCAACAGTGTGAAGATGCAAGACTGTTTTGTGGGCGAGGCCTGCCAGCTGAGCAACGGATTCACAGCCTCAAGCAGCGTGTTCTTCGCCAACAGCTACATGTCCAACGGAGAGGCTTGCGCGGCTTTCTGCGGACCGTTCTCGGCCAGTCATCACAAGAGTTCATTGCTCATCGGCGGCATGTTCTCGTTTTACAACGCCGGTTCGGCCACCAATTTCAGCAATCATGCCTACAAGATGGGACCGATGCACTATGGCATGATGGAACGCGGCTCGAAGACCGCCAGCGGAGCATACATCCTCATGCCGGCCAACATTGGTGCATTCTCGGTGTGTTTCGGCAAACTGATGTATCATCCCGACACACGCAGCCTGCCATTCTCATATCTCATCGCGTACAACGACACTATGTATCTCGTGCCGGGACGCAACCTCACCACCGTGGGCCTTTACCGCGACATACGCAAGTGGCCCAAACGTGATATGCGACCGAACAAACGCCGCAAGAGCATAGTCAATTTCGACTGGCTCAGCCCCTACACCGTGGGCGAGATACTACGAGGCAAACGCATACTCGAGAACTTGCGCAACGCCTCGGGCGACAACGTGTCGACATACAACTATCATGAGTATGTCATCAAGGCCGAAGCTCTGCGCAAGGGTATAAAATACTACGACATCGCACTGCGCATATACATGGGAGCCGTGCTCAAAAGACATATCCTCGAGACGCCTAAGTGCGACTGCGGCACGGGCAACTGGACCGACCTGTCGGGTCTGCTCATGCCTGTGAGCGAGGAACAACGGCTGACCGATGACATATTAAGCGGCAACATCGACACGGCCGACAGCCTGACCGAACGATTCAAGGAGATCAACGGCAACTATCCGGAGTACCGCTGGACATGGACATACAACATGATGCTGGACTACTACGGGCTGGAGACCCTGACCGAAGAGGATGCCGAACGTATCAAAAAGGACTATGTCACTGCACGACGGGCATGGATAGCCGAAATAAAGAAGGATGCCCAAAAAGAGTATGCGCTCGGTGATATAGAGGAAGAGGTGTTCAAGGATTTCAACACTCTGCTCGACTCGGAGGTCGACTTTGAGAATCAGAAACTGTACATGTGATTACTGCATGATGACGTCATCATTCGGCAAACAAAGAACATAACGACAACATAATATCGAAACAAGAAATGAAACTCAAATCATTAATAACAACGTGCCTTCTGGCATTATTGTTTTCAGGAGCAACTGCAAAAGATTATAAATACAAGACCGTAGCCGGCGACCTGTCACAAACGCGTATCTACACCCTCGACAACGGGCTGACGGTGTATCTCTCTGTCAACAAGGAGAAACCGAGAATACAGACTTATATCGCCGTGCGCACAGGTAGCCGTAACGACCCGGCCGAGACAACGGGTCTGGCACACTATCTGGAGCATCTCATGTTTAAGGGAACGCAGCAATTCGGCACCACAGATTATGCCAAAGAGAAACCCTTGCTCGATGACATTGAGCATCGATACGAGGTTTATCGCAAGACCACCGACGAGGTACAACGCAAACAGATGTACCACGAAATTGACAGCGTGAGCCAGCTGGCAGCCCGATACAACATCCCGAACGAGTACGACAAGCTCATGGCTGCTATCGGTTCGGAAGGCTCCAACGCCTACACGGGCAACGACATGACCTGCTATGTTGAGAATATCCCGGCCAACGAGGTTGAGAACTGGGCCAAAGTGCAGAGTGACCGTTTTCAAAACATGGTGATTCGCGGCTTCCACACCGAGCTCGAAGCAGTGTACGAAGAGTACAACATAGGTCTTGGCAGCGACAACAACAAAATGTGGGAGTCGATGGGCAAGCTGCTCTACCCCACCCACCCGTACGGAACGCAGACAACAATAGGCACACAGGAGCACCTGAAGAACCCGTCGATAGTAAACATCAAGAACTACTTCAACAAGTATTACGTGCCCAACAATGTGGCCATCTGCATGGCCGGCGACATGGACATGGACAAGGTGATAGCCACCATTGACAAGTATTTCGGATCGTGGAAACCCGGCAACAACATCACTGCACCACAATATGCACCCGTGGCAGAACTCACAGCGCCGAGAGACACAACCGTGGTAGGCAACGAAGCCGAACGCGTGATGCTGGGCTGGAAATTCGACGGCGAAGCATCGTTGCAATCCGACACGCTTGACATCGTGTCGCAGATGCTGTCGAACGGCAAGGCCGGACTCATGGACCTTAACCTCGACCAAAAGATGAAATATCTTGGCGGAGGCGCAGGCACCAACAGTATGGCCGAATATACGACCTTCGTAATGCTTGGAGCACCAAAAGAGGGACAGTCGCTCGACGAGGTCAAGGCTTTGCTTTTGGGCGAGATCGAGAACCTGAAGAACGGCAACTTCTCTGACGACCTGCTGCCTTCGATCATCAACAATACCAAGCTCAGCCTGTACAGACAAATGGAGGACAACGACGAACGTGCCGACATGTTTGTCGATGCATTCATCAACGGCAAGAAATGGAGCGACGTTGTGGGCTATCTTGACCGCATATCAAAACTGAAGAAGCAAGACATCATCGACTTTGCACGCCGTCATTTCGGCAACAACTATGCCGTGGTGTACAAGCGTCAAGGCGAAGATATGAACCAAAAGAAGATAGACAAACCCGCCATCACAGCCATTCCGAGCAACCGCGACTATCAGAGCAAATTCGTAAGCGACATCATCGCTGCAGAAACAGAGCCGATAGAGCCGCGCTTTGTCAATTTCGACACCGACCTGAAGAAATTCAACACCAAGAAGACCAAATTGCCAGTGCTCTACGTAAAGAACACGGAGAACGGACGTTTCAGTTTGCAATTCCGCTTCAACGTGGGCGATCTGGCCGACAACCGCTACGGTCTGGCAGCCTCATATATTGACTATCTTGGCACAGACAAGATGACTGCCGAAGAGATCAAGCAGCAATTCTACAAGCTGGCTTGCTCTTACGGCGTAAGCGTAGGGGCCGAAAACACCACAATATCATTAAGCGGACTGGCAGAGAACATGCCCAAAGCATTGCGTCTGCTCGAAGACTTGATAGACAACGCTAAAGTTGACAACGAGGCTTACAGCAAATACATTGCGCTCGTGGAGAAATCGCGTTCGGACGCCAAGCACAATCAGCGCAGCAACTACTCTGCCCTGTGCGACTATGCAACATACGGCAAGTACAACCCGACACTGAACCTGATGAGCACCGAAGACATGAAGAAGCTCGACCCGAAAGTGCTCATCAACCTGATAAAAGGTCTCAGAGGCATTCAGCACGAGGTGCTTTACTATGGCCCGTCCACCGAGAGTGAGCTCACGGCAACGATAGACCGCTGCCACCGCACGGCCAAAAAACTCGCCCCTGCTCCCGCAACCAAGCCCTACATGCCGCAAAGCGTGACACATAACGAGGTGATATTGGCTCCCTACGACGCCAAAAACATATATATGCGCCAGTACACATCGTGCGGCCGCATGCTCAATGTGAACGAATATCCCGTCGCATGTCTGTTCAACGAATATTTCGGCGGAGGTATGAACACCATAGTATTCCAGGAGCTGCGCGAGTCTCGCGGTCTGGCTTACAGCGCTTCGGCCTACTACGTTACACCCGGTCGCAAGGACATACCCGAATATGGCATAACCAACATCATAAGTCAGAACGACAAGATGATGGACTGCATAAGCACGTTCAACGAGATACTCGACGACATGCCTCAGAGCGAAAAGGCATTCACACTGGCCAAACAGGGCCTGCAAAAGCAGCTCGCCACCGCACGCACGACTAAATTCGGCATCATAGGCCGCTACATCTCCATGCGCCGCATGGGACTCGACTACGACATCAACGAGTCTGTGTACAAGGCACTCCCGGGCTTAACATTGAGCGACATCGTGAAATATGAACGCGAGACAATGGCCAAAAAGCCATACCGCTACATCATTCTGGGCGATGAGAAGAATCTCGACATCCAGTCGCTGGAGAAGATAGCACCGGTCAAAAGAGTGTCAACCGAAGAGATTTTCGGCTATTAACAAAGACTCTAACGACCCAAAATACCTATCGGCCCAATCGACCCAACAAAAAAAACAATCAATTCAAACAACAATAATCAAATAACCAATCAATATGGCAACAAAACCAGAGTTCAAGTACGCGCCTATGTTTCAGACAGGCAAAGACGACACCGAGTACTATCTTCTCTCCAAAGAAGGTGTAACCACAGGTGATTTTGAGGGCAACAAGATTTTGAAAGTAAGTCCGGAGGCTCTCACCATGCTCGCCAATCAGGCTTTTCGCGATGTCAATTTCCTGCTTCGCCGCGCCCACAACGAGCAAGTAGCTAAAATCCTTAACGACCCCGAGGCCAGCGATAACGACAAATACGTGGCACTGACCTTCCTCCGCAATGCCGAGGTGGCATGCAAAGGCAAACTGCCATTCTGCCAGGACACCGGCACAGCTATCATCCACGGAGAGAAAGGACAGCACGTATGGACAGGATTCTGTGACGAAGAGGCGCTGTCGAAGGGTGTATACAAGACATACACGGAGGAGAACCTGCGCTACTCGCAGAATGCTCCTCTGAGCATGTACGAGGAAATCAACACTCGCTGCAACCTCCCGGCACAGATAGATATCGAGGCAACGGAAGGCAACGAATACAAATTTCTGTGTGTAGTGAAGGGCGGCGGATCGGCCAACAAGACATATTTCTATCAGGAGACAAAGGCCCGCATACAGAATCCGGGTACTCTAATCCCGTTCCTCGTGGAGAAGATGAAGACCCTGGGCACAGCCGCTTGTCCTCCTTATCACATCGCTTTCGTCATCGGAGGAACCAGTGCCGAGAAAAACCTTCTCACCGTCAAGTTGGCTTCCACACACTATTATGACAATCTGCCGACCACCGGCGACGAGACAGGACGTGCCTTCCGCGACACCGAACTGGAGCAGATTCTCATTGACGAGGCCCACAAGATCGGACTGGGAGCACAGTTCGGAGGCAAGTATTTCGCTCACGACGTGCGCGTGATACGTCTGCCCCGCCACGGCGCATCATGCCCGATAGGACTCGGTGTGAGTTGTTCGGCCGACCGCAACATCAAAGCCAAGATCAACGAAGACGGTATCTGGATAGAGAAACTCGACGATAATCCCGGCGAACTCATACCCGAGGAGCTGCGCAAGGCAGGCGAAGGCAACGCGATAAAGATTGACCTGAACCAGCCCATGAGCGAGGTTTGCAAGACACTGTCACAATATCCTGTATCCACTCGCGTGAGCCTCAACGGCACAATCATCGTTGCCCGCGATATAGCACACGCCAAGCTGAAGGCTCGTCTGGATGCCGGCGAGGGTCTGCCGCAGTATTTCAAGGATCATCCCGTGCTATACGCCGGACCGGCCAAGACTCCGGAAGGAATGCCTTGCGGATCGATGGGCCCGACAACAGCCAACCGTATGGACCCGTATGTAGACGAATTCCAGGACAACGGAGGCTCGATGATAATGATAGCCAAAGGCAACCGCACCCAGGTGGTGACCGACGCATGCAAGAAACATGGCGGTTTCTATCTCGGAAGCATTGGCGGTCCGGCTGCCGTATTGTCCATGAACTCCATCAAGAGCATAGAGTGTGTGGAATATCCCGAGCTCGGCATGGAAGCCATCTGGAAGATACGCGTGGAAGATTTCCCCGCATTCATATTGGTAGATGACAAAGGCAACGATTTCTTCAAACAGTTGAAGCCGTGGACACCGAGCTGTAAATAAACGCTGACGGCAAAATCAGATATCAACAAAAAGCAGACACCGGGTTTCGTCATTGATACTGTACGAAACCCGGTGTCTTCATTTTATCAGATGGAAGCGATCGCAATGACTACACATCGACATACGGTCGCCATCCATGCAGGTATGTTCGGTCGTCAATCCATATCAACATGAGTGACCTTGAAATTCTTGTTGAATGTGAGTTCCACGCCTTTTGATAGTTTCACTTCGTATGAGCCGCGCTTCTTCTCTATCTCGACAATTCGCTGAGACGAATAGTTTTTCTTCACATACTGGCGTATCTGTGAGGGCACAAGATTTGCGGGCACACCCGACTTCTTGCATTCTATGTCGGTCCAGTTGCCATTGCGGTCGAACTCGATTTTATCTCCGTTGGTGAATATCACATCGTATGATTTGGAGATGAGCCCGCTTTCCATTTTCGACAAAGCCACCTTGCGGCCCTTAAATTCAGTCTTCAGCACATGCTGTGCAGCCTGAGGCAGTTGGGATACGGTTATCGGTTTGTCGTTGGAGGCCATGACGCCAACGTTTGCCACAAATATACAGATGATAACTGCCAATGCTTTTCTTACTAAACTTTTCATATTCGTATCGTTTTTAAATTAATAATTAGTATTTTTGTTTTATCTTTTGCGAAGTTCGTCACCAATTCTGAAATGAATCTGAAAAAATGAACACATATCGCGTATTTAACATTCTTTATCAAATAAAGACAACGTTTCCCAGTGGATTTCCGGCCATCAGGTGTAATAATCCGCATATCCGGCGGTCTTGATATTAAAGAAACGAAATCAATGGAAGATAATCAACTCGTGTACAGAATTCTTGTCCGCAAAGACATAAACAGCTATGGCGAAATAGTGAAACGCTACAAGGCCATGGTCTTTGCAAAGGCAATGAGCGTGGTACGCAATACCGATCTGGCCGGAGAGATAACCCAAGAGACTTTCATACGGGCTTATACAAAATTGAGCGATTGGCAAGGAGGGGCATCCATCGGGCCATGGCTGGCGACGATAGCGGTGCATCTGTCGATAAACAACATAGACAAGGCGCGACGCATACGCACCACCGCCGTCGACAACAATATACCCGTGGAGGAATACTCTGCCGAACATGAAATGATGCTTCAACAGATGGAACGGGCAATCAACAGTCTGCAAGAACCCGACCGCTCCATCGTCAAGCTACATTATTATAATAACAACACCACGAAAGAGATTGGAGACAAACTCGGGCTCTCCGCTTCCAACGTATTGGTGAAGCTACACCGCATACGCCAACGACTCAAAAAACAACTAAAACATGACAACAATGAATGAACAGGAACTTGATAAACTCATAACCGAAGCCATCGGACGCAAAGAATTGCTCGACCGGATCGACAACACGGTAATGGCCGAATTACGCCACTCGGCACGTCGCGAGCGCATACGTCTGTGGCTGCGCCTCGCGGCTTTTGCCTTCGGTCTGCCATTCGTGATATGGTGCTTCGTCGCGGGAGCAATAATGATGAAAGATATCTACATGTCCGCATTCACCATCATCGGGCTTGTGCTTTCGGCCATAGTATTGATAATATCGACGGTCAAGGCAATAAATGTTTTTTCAATCGAAGAAGTGTAATAATCAGCGGAAATGCTTGTCTTTATGATGAATATTAATCAATTAAAACAATAAAATCATGGAAATAAATCTTACAGCAGTTTTGGGAATCATTTTTGTATTCGGTATTCCAATTGTAGCAATATGCAGTCTTGCTATGTATTTGATCAACCGTGACAAAAGCAAAACGCATCTGCGCGAGTCGATTATCAACAATGGAATCACGGACAATGACATTATACACGAACTGCTCAGAAACCAAGACGGAGCCAAGAATGATAAGAACAACTTCACAATGGAAATCGGTATGATGCTGATGTGTGCCGGAGTGGGAGCCATAGCCGGAAATGAGATTTATGGCGATGACAACTATCTGATGTTCTCTTTCTTAGTGGCTATGTTTGCCGGCATGGGTTTGCTCATAGCGTTTTACATAGAAATGCGGCTGGCGGAACGTAAACGCGGTATCCGGAAAGAGGAACCGGACGAAAAACAAATGTCCGAATAGCAGGCGGGACGTTCATCTCCGTATCATACGGGCGGGCGACATGCACCATTACAATTCTCTCTTGGGTGCATTCGGCCGCCCGTTCGCGTATCTCAAACAGGCCGAAACCTGAGCTAAAAGCCCCTTATTGGCATTTCAAGCACAACACGCTAAAAATCAACAAGATATAAACAATAAGGCAAAAAACATAAAATCCGCGTTGCGAAAGGGTTCGTTTCGGCTTCCCAAAGGGTTCGTTTTAGGCCCTGAAAGGGTTCGTTTCGCAAGCCCAAACGAACCCTTTCGCAACGCCAAAAAGACAAAATTCACAACTCGCTGAAAATGAACGAGTTAGGAAAACGGGCGAAATTAACGGTCGGCAGTCGCCAAAACGGCTCGAAAATGAGACTTCACCGAGTGGCTTCCACTTGATTTTTCAAACCCCCTCCGACCTGAATTCAAACACATGCAAGCCGTCGTCAAAACGGTAATGTATATCTATGGAATAGAAATCACATACCGCTTTGACCAAAGACATGCCGAGTCCCATTGACGATTTGTTGCCAGGAGTATGATAAAACTGGGTGTATATCCTGGACGTATCGAGTGGCCGGCCCGTCGCCGTATTTGACACCGTCATGCCACCGTCATATATCCGTATCTTCACCACCCCACACTCAACATTGTGAACAAACGCATTTTTCAACACGTTGGACACGAAAACCCTTGAGAGCTGTTTGCTCATGCTTATGAGCCAGGGCGCATCGACAGTCTGTTCCACGGAGATATGCTTGTCGGCGAACACCGTCTGCAAATCGTCCACAAGCGGAGCCACAATGCCGGCCATATCCACAGTTTCCACATCGGAGTATTGTCCGTTTTCGATTTTGCACAACATCAGCAGCGAACGGTTGAGTTTTGACAGCGAGTTGAGCGTATTGAGGGTGCGCACTATCTCCCCGGCCTGCATTTCGTTGAGTCCGCCCTCTTCCAAAAGCAGTTCAAGCCTGTTCTTGCAAGCAGCTATGGGCGTCTGCATCTCGTGGGAAGCGTTGCCTATGAAAATCTTCTGATTGGCATACAGTTTGTCGCTGCGTATCATCAAACGCGACACGGCATCGCTGATATGAGAAAATTCGGAGATACGCGTAGGATTGTGACCCACGGTAGAACCATGGCCGAGCCGATAAGCATCCATCGCGCGAAGCAGACTGTAGAGCGGCCGCATGCTGCGTCTTACCATGAAGACATTGAGTGTGGCAATGCAAATCATTATGGCTATGGATAGAAACATTATCCAATAGAAGAGCATCTCTTTCAAGTCGTCCTTGTCGATGGTGGGCACGTATACCACCACTTCATAATAGCGTCCGCTGTCTGTCATGAAGATGTAAGCTATCGAACGCGCCGGCTCATATTCGTGTTTATACTTGATGTAGACTTCACTATCGGCATAGCGCACATGCGATACCGAGTCGGCATACCCGGCCGTCACCTCATGCAGGTAATACTGATTGTTAGTGGAGATGGATGTCGTCGGCATCTTCTCTCCGGACAGATATCTTTTGATGACAAGCTCGGCGTAATCCTCGAGCGAGTCGTCTGTCTCATCGTTTATCTCGTCGATAATCGCGAAATAGAACAACACCGACCAGAAAGTAAGCACCACCGCGGCGATGGCAAAGAGGCGGAGCGAGATATAATTAATCAGTTTCATAGGTCAACGAGTTTGTATCCGAATCCGTAGACGGTTTTGATTTCGATGTCGGCAGCGGCCGTCTTGAGCCGTTTGCGCAGATTTTTCATCTGGGCATACACGAAATCGTAATTGTCAGCCACATCGGTGTAGTCGCCCCAGACGGCCTCGGCCAGTGTCTGTTTGGTCACGAGACGTCCGGGACGATTCATGAAATAAGAGAGTATCTCGTACTCCTTGCGTCCGAGTTCGAGAGGTACTCCGGCCACCTCGGCAGCGAACGTGCGGGTGTTTATCGTCACATTACCCTTGCTGAGCGTCTGCTCATGGCCGTGGCCCTTACGCCGCATGACACTCTTGATACGTGCATTGAGTTCGGAGAGATGAAACGGTTTGGCCAAATAATCATCGGCTCCGAGATCGAGTCCGTTCACCTTGTCCTCGACAGAGTCTTTGGCCGAGAGCACTATGACATTGGTTTTATGTGCCATGTCGGGCATGGCCCGCAGAATGTCCAGCCCGTTGCCGTCTGGCAACATTATGTCGAGCAACACGCAGTCGTACTCATAAGCGGCCAACTTGGTACGAGCTGCCGCACAGTCGGAGGCGGTCTCCACCACATAGCGTTCCTTTACCAACGACCTCACCACAATATCGCGAAGGTCGGCATCATCCTCTATCAGAAGTATTTTCATCGTTTTATATCTTTCGTCGAGTCGGTCGGCATTGCTTTCAACAGAACATCCTGTTAAGAATCACGACCAACCGCCTATGCAAAAATAATCCAATCTTTCGATTATCTGACAAAAGGCATGAAAAAATAAGTTAAATAGGGCAATATCCGCTAATATGTTCATTTCATGTCAATGGTATCCGCCAATGTACTTATAAAGCTGTGCTCACGGACTTTAAAAATGAATTAATTCATCATAAAGGGTCAAATATCACAGAATTTATATAAATTTGCACATTATATTAAAATCCCGAATATTAAGAATATAAACTTTTATATCAATGAAGACATTGAAATCGTGCCTGCCGGACATTCTGGTTGTGGTGTTGTTCGCAATTCTATCTCTCGCTTATTTCTTTCCGGCCGATATCGAAGGCCGCATACTTTTCCGTCACGACTCATCGGCCGGACGCGGCGCCGGCGAGGAACTCACCGAGTACTACAAGCGTACGGGCGAGCCCACACGATGGACCAACTCACTGTTTTGCGGCATGCCCACATATCAGATGGCCCCATCCTATGAGAGTGCCAACGTACTCAACGGCATCGGCAAGTTTTATCATCTGTGGCTACCGGAGAACGTGTGGTACGTCTTCGCATATCTCTTGGGATTCTACATCTTGCTGCGCGCATTCGATTTCAGACAGTCGTTGGCCGCCCTCGGCTCGATAATATGGGCATTCAGCAGTTATTTCTTCATCATCATTGCAGCCGGTCATATATGGAAAGTCATCGCTTTGGCCTATCTGCCGCCCATGATTGCGGGTATCGTCCTGGCCTATAGGGGACGTTATCTGTGGGGATTTGCCGTCACGGCGCTGTTCACGGCCCTCGAGATTCAGGCCAACCACATACAGATGACCTACTATTATCTGTTTGTCATTCTGTTCATTTTCATTGCATGGCTCATAGAGGCGATACGCCACAAGACGCTCGCCGCATTTGGCAAAGCTACGGCAGTGTGTATCGCCGGTGCCGCCATCGGTATCTGCATGAACCTGTCCAACCTTTATCATACGTGGCAATACAGTCAGGAGTCGATGCGTGGCAAAAGTGAACTGGTGAAGAAGGACAAGCCCAACAACACCAGTAGCGGTCTGGAGCGCGACTACATCACGCAGTGGAGCTACGGCATCGACGAGACGTGGACATTGCTCGTGCCCAACACCAAAGGCGGTGCATCGGTGCCGCTGACCAACAATGAGATTGCAATGAAGAACGCATCGCCCGACTTTATGCAGATTTATCAGCAGTTGGGACAATACTGGGGCGACCAGCCGGGAACGAGCGGACCGGTGTATGTGGGCGCATTCGTGCTGATGCTCTTCGTTCTCGGACTGTTCATAGTCAAAGGAGGCATCAAGTGGGCATTACTCTCGGCCACCGTGCTGTCAGTATTGCTGGCATGGGGACACAATTTCATGTGGTTCACCGACCTCTTTATCGACTACATGCCAATGTACTCCAAGTTCCGCACCGTGGCCTCGATACTCGTCATAGCCGAGTTTACCATACCTCTGCTCGCCATGTTGGCGCTCAAGACAATTGTGGACGACCCGTCCATCTTGACCCGAAAGATAAAATATGTCTACGTTTCTTTCCTGCTCACAGGTGGCATAGCAATACTCTTTGCCCTCATGCCTGGCGTGTTCTTCAGCGATTTCGTGTCGGCAAGCGAGATGTCTGCCATGAGCCAGATACCCGCCGAATACCTCAATCCCTTGCTCGACAACCTGCGCTCCATGCGCCAAGCCATATTCACGGCCGACTGTTGGCGCTCGGTGATAATCATCATTATCGGCACGTTCATTCTCCTGCTATACAAAGCCAAGAAGCTCAACACCACCTCGATGGTGACATGTCTGACCGTGCTGTGCCTCATCGACATGTGGCAAATCAACAAACGCTATCTCAACGACGGTATGTTTGTGGAGAAGAACGTACGCGAAACACCACAGCAGATGACCGAAACCGACAAACTGATCTTGCAGGACAAGTCGCTCGATTATCGTGTGCTGAACCTCGCATCCAACACGTTCAACGAGAACGAGACATCATACTACCATAAGAGCATTGGCGGATATCACGCCGCAAAGCTCGGGCGCTACAACGACATGATTACACGTTACATCTCTCCCGAGATGAATGTCTTGGGACAAAAGATATTCGAGGCCGAGGGTGACATAACCCATGTGCCGGGCGACTCGATATTCCCGGTACTCAACATGCTCAACGCCAAATATTTCATACTGCCACTGCAAGGCGACCATACGGCTCCCATCCGCAATCCGTATGCCTACGGCAACGCATGGTTCGTGGACAAAATTGGATATGTGAACAACGCCAACGAGGAGATGGAAAGCATAGGCAAGATAAATCTTCATCACGAAGCGGTGGCCGACAAGAAATTTGAAAAGCAATTGGGAAAAGCCATTGCTCAAACCGGAACATCGCTTGCCACTCTCAAGAAATACGAACCCAACGAGCTGGTTTACGACGTTCAGTCAGACAAAGGCGGCATACTCGTGTTCTCGGAGATTTATTACCCCGGATGGGAAGCTACTGTCGACGGAGCCAAAACCGAACTCGGACGTGTCAACTACATACTCCGCGCCATGCAGATAGCACCGGGCAGACATGAAGTGACTCTCACTTTCAAGCCCAAATCGGTGAGAAACACCGAGACAATGGCATACATATCCTATGCTGTCCTCCTGCTTGCGATTGGTTTGGGAATATTCTTTGATTTGCGAAAAAAGAATAGAATCTGACACGACATCAACCATGAAGTTCAGGACAATTGTCAATATCGAAAAACCGCCGTTTCTCATCAGTCCATGCGAACGTATCCTCTTCATCGGCTCATGTTTCGCCGACAACATCGGGCACAGGTTTGAAGAGGAGCTCTTCGATACAGTCATCAATCCGTTCGGGGTGATGTACAATCCGGCAAGCATACTCCATAGCGTCGAGAAATACGAAGGCGAGCCACTGGCAGTGGCCGTCTTCACTCTTGGCACCAACCATGTTTACATACTGAAGGGAACAGACGAGATAGTGGACAACTGTCGGAAACGCCCTCACAACCTGTTTCGCGAAGAGCAACTGACGGTGGACCAATGTTGCGAATATCTGTCGGCAGCCATCGACAAACTCATTGAGCGCAACCCATCAATCAAAATCATCATCACGGTCAGTCCCATACGATATGCCAAATACGGCTTTCACGGGAGCCAGCTGTCCAAATCCGTGCTGCTTCTTGCAGCCGACCGGCTGACCCGGAAGTATGCAGGAAGAGCGGTTTATTTTCCGGCTTACGAAATCATAAACGATGAGTTGCGCGATTACCGTTTCTATAAAGAGGACATGCTCCATCCTTCGGCTCAGGCCGTTGAGTATATATGGGAGCGTTTCTCGGCTTGTTTTTTGAGCGAGGAGACACACCGCTTCATCGCCGAATGGCGTCCTCTGAAAGAAGCCTTCGGCCACAAGCCGTTCAATCCCGATTCTTCAGAATACAAAGAATTCATTGCTGCAACACGCCGAAAGGCCGATGCCATGGCCGAGAAATATCCGAACATGCCACGTCCGTGGCTGAAACAAGCCCCGCAGACAGAATAAACGGACATGACAACGAGGCACCCCAGCCCCACCCGACCATTAATCAAACGAAACCATATTTATGACAACCACTATTCGAAAAGCTTTTCTGATAACGTTAACAGCCGCCTTTGCCGTCATTCCCGGCAATGTCAATGGTCAGCATACCATTCAAGGCGAGGACATGAGTGTGTTTGCTCCGTCGACGGGCAACCCGGTGATACCGGCCTATCTGGCAGATGCGAGCATCGTGTACGACAAAAAGACCGACACTTTTTATGCCTACGGCACCAACGACGGAGCCGGAGGCGGCAATGTGTATCCCACACAGATGTGGTACTCGAAAGACTGCCGCCGATGGCAGAACAAGCCACTCAGTCTGCCAAAATCATGGACCGACTATGCCGGAACGACCGCCTTGTGGGCGCCGAGCTTCATCTACAACCCCTCTACACAGAAATACTATCTGATGTATGGCATCGACTGCAAGACCTTTGTGGCCATGTCCGACTCGCCCACAGGGCCCTGGACTGACGCCAACGCGATTGCTCCCGGCAAGATGCTGTATCAAGGATACGACGGACAGTTCTTCCTCGACGATGACAACACGATGTATATCACGACCGACAACGGATATTTCAAAATCATGAAACTCAAGTTTGACGCCGACGGACGCATCGCCATCGACAACGAGGACAAACGTTTCACCGAGACCGGCAACAACGAGTTCATCGGCACTTACCATTTCAAGAGCGTGGAAGGCATACGCAACATGTTTGAAGCATCGTTCCTGTACAAGCGCAACGGACTGTACTATCTGATGTGGTCGTTCAACGGCAGCGAGAACTACAACGTGAGATACGCCGTCTCGGAAAACATCACCGGACCTTACCGCGAACTGAACGGATCGATGACAACGCCTATACTGGAGCGCGACGACCTCAACCATATCCTCGGACCGGGACATCACTCGATGTTCGACTACGACGGACGTACCTTCATAGCATACCACCGCCAGCATTTCCCATTCATCGACAGCAAGCGCCAGACATGTATCGATGAGGTATTCTTTGCACCCGACGGCAGCATCAAAGAGATACACCCCACTCACCGCGGAGTTGATGTGGTGAAGGGAGCCACACGCTATGACGGCAGGAATCTGGCTTACAAGAAACCCACCATGGTATCTTCGGCCCGCGTATACGATGCCTCTCACAACGACAGACGCTACCGCACACCCAACGCCAAATTCACATTCCTGGGCAACTACGCCGTGGACGAGAACTACGGCACCCACTGGGACCCGGGCGTGGAGGCTGTAAACCCGTGGATAATCATCGATCTTGAAAAAGATCAAAAGATAAAGAAGGTGGAGACCTTGTTCGAATTCACCAACCGCACCTATCGTTACAAGATAGAATATCTCTCTTCCGACAAGGCCAAAGACATGAAACAGGCGGCCGCCAACACCTCATGGCAGATGTTTGCCGACCGCACCACGAGCGGCGCTCCGCAATCGCTGGTGACCGATACGAGCGATAGCGGCAACAGCGTGAAAGCCCGCTACGTGCGCATCACGATAACCGGAGCCGACGTGCCGCCCACAGCCGATGGTGCCGACGAGGTGGATGCGACCAACGCATGGAGCATTTTTGAGATAAGGGTGTTCTGATTGCATACACCGGAAAATACCGATTCTTTTGTGATAAATACCGGGCGATGCACCAACAACGCCCGGATTAACAAAAGAATCGGTATTTTTTTTATTGCATCTATCGTAAGTCAAAAAAATGTTGTAAGTTTGCACGTCAAAAAAATACAATCAAAATGATTTATAATATCGAAAGAGTTGCAACACTTATCGGAGCGCACCGATTGGGTCACTCAAACTCAAACATCGCTTTTTTGCTCACTGACAGCCGCTCGCTTTGTTTCCCCGAAGAATCTTTGTTTTTCGCTCTTACATCCCAACGCAACGACGGCCACAACTATATTCCATCATTATACGACCGCGGCGTACGCAATTTCGTGGTGTCATCGCTGCCCGACAACTACGAGACAGCGTATCCCGACGCCAATTTCCTGAAAGTGGAGAACACTCTGATCGCACTGCAACGCCTGGCCGAACGCCATCGCGACGAGTTCGACATACCCATTGTGGGTATCACGGGCAGCAATGGCAAGACTGTAGTCAAGGAATGGATTTACCAACTGATGAGCCCCAATCTGAGCGTGATACGTTCGCCGCGCAGCTACAACTCGCAGACAGGTGTGCCCCTTTCGGTATGGCTCATGAACGAGCAAACACAATTGGGCATATTCGAGGCAGGAATAAGCTTACCGGGAGAGATGCTCGCCCTGCGCGACATCATTCAACCCACAATCAGCGTGATCACCAATATCGGGTCGGCACATCAGGAGAATTTCGAGTCGATAGAGGCCAAATGCCACGAGAAGATGACTCTTTTCCACAACGCATCGACACTGGTCTACAACGCCGACGACAAGGTCATAAGCGGCGAGATGGCCCGAAACAAATACAAAGGCGAGCGTCTGGCATGGTCGACAAGCGATTCCGGAGCAGCCTTCTACGTCAAGACGATTGACAAAAGGGACACTTCCACCAACATACATTATATATATGGAGGCACCGAGGAGTACTACACATTGCCGTTCATAGACGATGCGTCGATACGCAACTCGTTTGCCTGCGCCATCGTGGCATTGCACTTAGGTCTTGACCGCGCCACTCTGAGAGAGCGTATGGCACGGCTCGAACCTGTGGCAATGCGTCTTGAGGTGAAGGAGGGACGCCATGGATGCACACTCATCAACGACTCTTACAACTCGGACATCAACTCGCTCGACATCGCGCTCGACTTCATGAACCGCCGCCCTGACCACAACGGACGCAAGCGCACACTCATCCTGAGCGACATATATCAGAGCGGCGAAGAGCCGGAAAAGCTGTACGCCGAGGTGTCGACACTGGCACGCAAGCGCGATGTGACAAAATTTATCGGCATAGGCCCGCAGATTGCATCACAGGCCAATAAGATTGACATAGCTGAGAAATATTTCTTTGACGACTGCGAGTCGTTCGTCCACAGCCGTGTGTTCCAACAGTTGCACAACGAAGTGATACTGCTCAAGGGCGCGCGCAGTTTCGGTTTTGACAACATCACCGAACTCTTAGTGGAGAAAGTGCACGAGACAATTCTCGAGGTCAACCTCAACGCCGTGGTCAAAAACCTCAACTACTACCGCTCGTTCATGCGCCCGGAGACCAAAATCGTGTGCATGATCAAGGCCGACGCATACGGTGCCGGATCGGTGGAGATAGCCAAGACGCTGCAAGACCATCATGTGGACTATCTGGCAGTAGCCGTGGCAGATGAGGGAGTGACGCTGCGCAAGAACGGCATCACGCAGAGCATCATGATAATGAATCCCGAAATGTCGGCTTTCAAGACCATGTTCGACCACAAGCTGGAACCCGAGGTATACAGTTTCCGACTGCTCGACGCGCTCATCAACGCCGCCCGAAAAGAGGGCATCACCAACTATCCGGTGCACCTGAAGCTCGACACGGGTATGCACCGTCTCGGATTCGATCCGGAGAAGGACATCGACCGACTCATAGACCGGCTGAAACATCAGAACGCCATCATCCCGCGCTCGGTGTTCTCACATTTCGTGGGCAGCGATGCAGACTGTTTTGACGATTTCTCGCATCATCAGTTCGAACTGTTCGACAAGGGCAGCAAGCGCATACAGGCAGCCTTCCCGCACAAGATATTGCGACACATCGACAATTCGGCCGGCATCGAGCATTTCCCCGAACGTCAGCTCGACATGTGCCGACTGGGATTGGGACTGTATGGCATCAACTCGCGCAACAACCGGATAATAAACAACGTGAGCACTCTGCGCACTACAATACTGCAAATGCGCGATGTGCCGGCAGGCGACACCATCGGATACAGCCGCAAGGGCAAGATACTACGCGACAGCGTGATAGCAGCCATCCCGATAGGATATGCCGACGGACTGAACCGCAAACTGGGCAACCGCAATTGTTATTGCCTCGTGAACGGACAGCGTGCCGAATACGTGGGTAACATCTGCATGGACGTGGCGATGATCGATGTGACGGGTATCAACTGCAAAGAGGGCGACAGCGTCGAAATATTCGGCGACGACCTGCCCGTGACAGTGCTCTCCGACGCCATAGACACAATACCATACGAGGTGCTCACGGGAATAAGCAACCGCGTGAAAAGGGTTTATTTCAAAGACTGAGACCGCCACCCCCCTCTCGCGTAAGGGGCACGGAGTGACGATATAAGGAATTTCATGGAACGATGAACGACATCGGTTCGTGAAATTCCTTTTTTTATATCCAAAATCTAATGACTGATTCGGATTTTATGAAAAAAACATAAGGCAAATTGAATATTCATACATTGTCCGATGCATAAATATACTGTGCAAATCGGCGAGAATGCCATCGTTTCAAAATAAAAGTTGTTTGTCCGCAAAAATGGCCGTATTTCGCGATTCTCGTAACACACTGATACACAGCAAGAAACGCCATTTTAACGTTTCAAGAGAATAAAATCACAATGCGAAAAAGGCCCTTCGGCATTGCGAAAGGGTTCATTTCGCATTGCCGAAGGGTTCGTATTGTACACCGAAAAAGTGTATTTTAGCCTCCGAAAGAGGCTTTTTTGAGAGAAAAACGTGAAAAAACCGGATGTCGGCAACGATTTTTTCGCGCCCGAGTGGTGAAAAACCGTCTTCGCGATTTCTAAAACAGCATTTCGTTTTGTCAAAATTTAGTCAAAGCCCGAATGCATAAATATGCATTTCAACGCGAAACGGCCGAGGCGACACTTGTATCGCGCCGCCTGAGAAAACCACCCGCCTGAGAAAACCGTCATTTCAGAAATCCCTGCCGACGGAGCATGGTGATCATGCCTTCGGACATAGCCTCATTGTCCTGCCTGGTGTACCGGCAGTCGGTGAATACCTGCGCCAGAGTGTTCTTCCCGTTGATTTCTACAAAATGTCTGTTCTCCGGCAGAGCCTCCTTTTCATTGTAGAAATCGTCGATGGTCGCGGGAGTGTAGTCGTGGAATGTCTCTTCGTGAACGATGGCACGTAGGGGCAGACGGTCGGAAAGAGGGGGCATCTCGTCCGGCCAACCCAAAGTGATGGTGGCAACGGGCACCACCAGCCGGGGCAGATGGAGCACATCAATGATGGTCTGAGGCTGATACACGGTGGTGCCGAGGAAACAATAGCCCAGTCCCTGTTCGTCGGCGAGATTGCAGAACGTCTGACAATAGAGCAAGGCATCGGTCATGGCATTGACAAACGAGAGAAAATTGTCGTATCCCGGATGAGCATCCCGACATTCGGCCCACGCGGTGGTGCGTCTGAAATCGGCACAGAATGTGAGCACTACTGGTGCTTCGGTGACCATAGGCTGATTGAAATGAGCCGGAGCGAGCAGCCGTTTCGTCTCCTCGCTGCGGGTGACCACCACGCTATACAACTGAAGATTGCCCATCGTCTGTGTGCGTTCGGCCCGGGCGAGCAAATCACCGAGCAACTCAGGCGAAACCTCTTTGCCCGAATATTTTCTGATACTCCGTCTTGTGTTTAATGCTTTCATAGTTAATGATTTTAATTGGATTACAAAGTTAAGTAATTTTTCCATGAGTGAAAACCATCCGAAAATAAATGTCTAAAAATAGATGAAATAATTCTTATATGTGGAATTATTATTGTAGTTTTGCACCACTTTTACGTCTCGCAGCATTTCATGTTTTTCGCTGCAAGGCATTGAAGGTAACAGAACCAAGTCTTTATCAATCAGCAACATACAACAAAATAAACCTACAAACCAACTGATGGAAAATTTGAAAACATACTCTTATGATGAAGCATTCGAGACTGCGCTCGAATATTTCAAAGGCGATGAGCTTGCCGCACGTGTCTGGGTCAACAAATATGCGATGAAAGACAGCATGGGACTCATATACGAGAAATCGCCCTCAGACATGCATCACCGCATAGCCAACGAGATAGCGAGAATAGAAAACAAATACGCAAATCCTCTTTCGGCAGAAGAGATATTCAAGCTGTTGGATCATTTCAGATACGTCATTCCGGCCGGAAGTCCTATGACCGGCATCGGCAACAATCATCAGGTGGCCTCGCTGAGCAACTGTTTCGTGATAGGTCTCGACGGCGACGCCGACTCCTACGGAGCCATCATGCGCGTGGACGAGGAGCAGGTGCAGCTGATGAAACGTCGCGGCGGCGTAGGTCATGACCTCTCACACATACGTCCCAAAGGGTCGCCGGTGAACAACTCTGCACTAACCTCCACCGGTCTGGTACCCTTCATGGAGCGTTACAGCAACTCCACACGTGAGGTGGCGCAGGACGGACGACGTGGCGCACTGATGCTGTCGGTGAGCATCAAGCATCCCGACAGCGAAGCGTTCATCGATGCGAAGATGGAAGAGGGCAAGGTGACGGGAGCCAACGTCTCGGTGAAGATAGACGATGAGTTCATGAATGCCGTTGTCAACGACTCTGCATATACACAGCAGTTCCCCATCGACAGTGCCGAACCGATGGTGAAGAAAGATATCGAGGCCCGCAAACTGTGGAACAAGATAGTACACAACGCATGGAAAAGCGCTGAGCCGGGCGTACTGTTCTGGGACACCATCCTGCGCGAGAGCATACCCGACTGCTATGCCGACTTGGGATTCCGCACGGTGTCTACCAATCCCTGCGGAGAAATACCGCTCTGCCCGTACGACTCATGCCGTCTGCTGTCAATCAATCTCTACTCGTACGTTGTGAACCCGTTCACCAAAGACGCATATTTCGATTTCGACACGTTCAAGAAACATGTGCGCATGGCACAACGTATCATGGACGACATCGTAGACCTCGAGCTGGAGAAGATCGAACAGATCATGGAGAAGATCAACATCGACCCTCAAAGCAAAGAAGTGAAGGGTGCGGAATATCATCTGTGGGAGAAGATAAAGGACAAGAGCGGCAAAGGCCGACGCACAGGTGTGGGCATCACGGCCGAAGGCGACATGCTGGCGGCAATGGGACTGACATACGGCACTCAGGAGGCTACCGACTTCAGCGTGGAAGTGCACAAGACATTGGCCCTCAACGCCTATCGCAGTTCGGTGGAGATGGCTAAGGAGCGCGGCGCATTCGAGGTGTTTGATGCCCGGCGCGAGGAGCACAACCCGTTCCTCCTGCGCATCAAGGAAACCGACGCCGACCTCTACAACGACATAATGACCTACGGCCGACGCAACATAGCGTGTCTGACGATTGCTCCGACAGGCACCACCAGTCTGATGACTCAGACTACGAGCGGCATCGAACCCGTGTTCATGCCCGTGTACAAGCGTCGACGTAAAGTCAACCCCAACGATGCCGAAGTGCATGTGGACTTTGTCGACGAAGTGGGAGATTCTTTCGAGGAGTACATCGTATATCATAAGAAATTCATGGAATGGATGAACGTCAACGGATACGACACTACCAAAAACTACTCACAGGAAGAGATTGACGCCCTCGTGGCCAAATCGCCCTACCACAAGGCGACAGCCAACGATGTGGACTGGCTGATGAAGGTCAAGATGCAAGGCGCCATACAGAAATGGGTGGACCACAGCATCAGCGTGACCGTGAACCTGCCCAACGATGTGGACGAGGCTCTCGTCAACCGACTTTACATCGAAGCATGGCGCTCCGGATGCAAAGGATGCACCATATACAGGGACGGCAGCCGTTCGGGCGTGATGATATCGGTATCAGAGAAAGAAAAGAAGAACAAAAAACAAGAGCCTAATGCCTGTGTCAATCCGGAGGTGATAGAGGTCAGACCCAAAGAGTTGGAATGTGACGTGGTACGTTTCCAGAACAACAAAGAGAAATGGGTGGCATTCGTAGGCTTGCTCAACGGATATCCATACGAGATATTCACCGGACTGCAAGACGACGAGGAGGGCATCGTACTGCCCAAGACCGTGACCAAAGGCAAGATTATAAAGCAGACCAACGAGTACGGCAAGAGCCGCTACGATTTCCAGTTTGAAAACAAACGCGGATACAAAACCACCGTCGAAGGACTGAGCGAGAAATTCAATCCCGAATACTGGAACTACGCCAAACTCATATCCGGTGTGCTGCGTTACCGCATGCCGATAGGCAATGTCATCAAACTGGTGGGCTCGCTCCAGCTCAAGAGCGAAAGCATCAACACATGGAAAATAGGCGTGGAGCGCGCTCTGAAGAAATATATAGTGGACGGCACCGAAGCCAAAGGACAGACCTGTCCCGTATGCGGCGGCACTCTCGTGTATCAGGAGGGTTGTCTGATCTGCAAGAACTGCGGTGCATCACGCTGCGGATAAAATTGTATCAACAACGAAATTCAAGGTGCAGATGCTTACGCGCGTAATCGTCTGCACCTTGATTTCTTTACGGTGGATTTTTGACATACCCCACCTTAACGTCAACCATATATAAAATGTATAAAATAATAACGGGATACATCTTCATCGAGAAAATCCGGCTACATGCCTTTCACGGTGTGTTGCCACAGGAACAGAAAACCGGCAACGACTATACGATATCCGTGAGAGCCGAATACGATTTGCGTCAGGCAGTGGAAACGGACGATCTGACCGACACCATCAACTATGCCGACATCTACCAAATAGTGGCCGGGGAGATGGACAAACCATCCAAACTCATCGAACACGTAGCCGGAAGAATCGGGAAACAACTGATAGATACATACCCCAACATCAACTCGCTCGAAATCAAAATAATAAAGCACAACCCGCCAATGAACGCCCAATGCCACGGAGCGGGTGTGGAAATACACTTAATAAATGATAAAACTAAGGCACAGTTTTGAGTTTTTATGATTATTTTTTTACCTTTGCTGTACATTCGGTGATATATGATAAAAAAAGTACTTCTAATTATTGCACTTTGCTGTACCTATTCACAGATTATCTACGCAATTGACAAAAAATTCGTACTCGTAATCGATGCAGGACATGGAGGTCGCGATGCAGGTGCTTTGGGTAAATTCTCAAAAGAAAAAAATATAAATCTTGAGGTCGCACTGGCTTTCGGACGGCTCGTGGAAAAGAACAGCCCCGATGTGAAAGTGGTTTACACCCGCAAGACTGACGTTTTTATCCCATTATACGAACGTGCGGAAATAGCCAACCGCAACAAGGCCGACCTCTTCGTCTCGGTTCATACCAATGCTCTGGAGAGAGGTCGCACGGTGAAAGGATTTGAAACATATACACTTGGAGACGGTCGTTCGCAAGCCACAAAGACAAATCTGGAGGTGGCCAAACGTGAAAACTCGGTCATCCTTTTGGAGGATAACTACAAGCAGCACTATGTGGGCTACGACCCCAACTCTCCCGAAAGCAACATCATGTTCGAGTTTGTGCAAGACAAGAACCTGTCCAAAAGCATCGACTTTGCCAAAATGTTGCAGCAGAATGTGTGCCGGCAGGCCGGCAGACCCAACAAAGGTGTGCACCAAAGCAATCTGGCAGTGCTGCGCCTGACATCAATGCCGGCGTGTCTGATAGAATTGGGATTCATCACCACTCCGGAAGAGGAACAATTGCTCAACGACAAAAACAAGACGCGACAAATAGCAAAAGGCTTATACAACGCCTTCGTCGAATACAAAAACAAACACTACAACGGCATCGTGGTGCCTTACAAGACAGACACCAAATTATTGGAAGACAACGACAATACCAACGCTCCGACTCCCACGGCAGACACCACATCGGCCCGGCCAACGCCAAAGACAGATTCGAAAGATGCACCGGTATGTGGGGAACCCGAGATACTCGTGATGTCAGATAATGACTTTCTAACAACCGGAACGACCCCTCCCGACGCAAAGGCAACGGAAAAGACAAGTCCAGACAAGACCGTAAGACAAGCAGAAGAACCTGCCTCGAAACCGATATTCAAGATTCAGATCATCGCGGGAAACAAAAAACTGAAAAATGACGACAGCTCTTTCAAAGGTCTCGAAGGATGCGAATGTTACGAGGAAAATGGAATGATGAAATATACATACGGAGCATCCGACAATTATAATGAAATATACGGCCTGTACAAAAAAGTCCATGAGAAATTTCCCGGTGCGTTTATCATTGCATTCAAAGACGGAAAAAAGATGGACGTAAATCAGGCAATACGTGAATATAAGAAAAACAAGAAATAAAAAAACAACGTGTATGAAAGCTTTTACAAAAGAAGTCAAGATAGCACTTGTAGCAATCATAGGTGTCATAGTATTGTTCTTTGGACTGAATTTTCTCAAAGGGCTCAATCTCTTTTCGTCCACCAACGATTATATTATCGAGTTTGAAGATATCAGCGGACTGTCATCATCAAGCCCGATATATGCCGGAGGATTCCAAGTGGGAACCGTCAAAGGCGTGGAGTACAACTACGACAACGCATCGCCTATCAAGGTAATAATGGCCATCGACAAGCAGATGCGCATACTGGAGGGCAGTTCGGCAAAGATTGAAAGCGACATGCTTGGCAACGTGAAAGTAAATCTCATACTTGCCAAAAACGTCTCATCGGCCATCCAGCCGGGAGGTACGATAAAGGGATTTGTCGATGGCGGAGCAATAGGACAACTGTCGGAAATGATTCCTACGGTAGAAAAGATTCTCCCAAAACTCGACAGCATCATGGCCAATCTGAACACACTGATGGCCGATCCGGCAATTGCTCAGTCACTGCACAACGTCAATACGATAACAGCCGACCTCACCACATCAACCAAAGAACTGAATATTCTCATGCGGAATATTAATAAAAATATGCCGCAAATGCTGGTAAAAACCAATAATATACTTGACAACACCAACCAACTGACGTCAAATCTCGCAGGCCTCGACATCGCCTCTACAATGGAAGAAGTAAACCAGACAATAGCAAACGTGCAAACTCTCACAGCCAAACTCAACAGCAACGAGGGCACTTTAGGCTTGCTCATGAACGACTCGAGCATCTACTACAACGTGAACAACACGTTGATAAGCACCAACAAACTCCTGGAAGACCTCCGCGAGCACCCCAAACGTTACGTTCATTTCTCACTCTTCGGCAGAAAAGACAAATAATCGATACATACATAAACATCATCCGGCAAAACCGTGTCAACGGTATCGGCAAAGCAGGTTTTCATTTCGATAAAATGAAAACCTGTTTTTTATAAGTATCAGATAATCAACACATACGGTAAAAGGAGCCATATCGGCATGAAAAAAGTTTTTGTCTATTACAAAATTATTTCTTATTTTTGCAATTCAAACAAATTAGAAAAACATCAATAGACTTAATATAACGGGCCATTTTTAATGAATAAGACAAGTCCTAATGCTCTTTGGGACCAGTGCCTTACGCTTATCCGCGAGAGTGTCACAGAGCAACAATACCACGCCTGGTTTGAACCGATAATATTCAAATCATACAACGCCGAGACAAAGACCGTCTTGGTGCAGGTTGACCGATTTGTATATGAAGTGCTGGAACAGAACCACGTGGAGTTGCTCACAAAAGTGCTGACACGCACTTTCTGCAATGACGTGAAACTGACGTATCGTGTGACCGACAACGGAAAGAAAGGTACGGAGATTCCTTCCGATCCTCCCGGAATGCCGGAAATACCCAACGACAATAAGACTAAATCCCAAACCAACACCACAAAAGCCCCGCAACAGCTCAATCCGCAATTAGACATACATCAGACATTCCGCAATTACATCGAAGGAGAAAGCAACAAACTGCCACGTTCGGTGGGTCTCGCCATTGCCGAGCATCCGCAAAACATGCAGTTCAACCCATTCTTCATCTTCGGTCCATCGGGTTGCGGCAAGACACATCTTATCAACGCCATCGGCGTACAGACCAAACAGCTGTATCCGCAAAAACGGGTTCTGTATATCAGTGCACGTCTGTTTGAGGTGCAATACACCAATGCCGTGCTGCAAAACAAGATAAACGATTTCATCAATTTCTATCAGACCATAGACCTTCTGATTGTTGACGACATACAGGAATGGGAAGAAAAGAAAGGCACACAAAACACTTTCTTCCATATTTTCAATCATCTCTTTCGCAACGGCAAGCGTATCATCCTCGCGAGCGACCGTGCACCGGTGGAGCTCAAAGGCATGAACGACCGTCTGCTGACCCGATTCTCGTGCGGACTGATAGCCGAGCTCGAGAAGCCGAACATCCAACTGTGTGTCGATATATTGAAAAACAAGATACGTCGCGATGGCCTCAGCATCCCGGATGACGTCATTCTGTATGTGGCACAGACCGCCAACGGCAGTGTGCGCGACCTGCACGGAGTGATAAACTCGCTCATGGCGTACAGCGTGGTATACAATAGCAATATCAACATGAAACTGGCCGAGCGTGTCATCAAGCGCGCCGTGAAGATTGACGACAAACCTCTGACCGTGGACGACATATTGGAAAACGTGTGCAATCACTACAACGTTACCCCCGCTGCAGTGAACAGCAGGAGCCGGAAGCGCGACTATGTGGTGGCAAGACAGGTCGCAATATATCTCGCACAGAAATACACCAAGATGCCGGCAAGCCGCATAGGAAAGCTTATCGGAGGCCGCGACCACTCCACCGTGATTTACAGTTGCTCGCAGGTGGAACAACGGATGAAGATCGATCATAATTTCTCAGACGAGATTGTGAGCATTGAGAATTCGTTAAAGCTCAAGAATTAACCATCCCGTACGATTTTTCATATTATTCAACCCGAATCGGCCATTAGAGTTCATGGCTGTTTTGGAGATTATATTTGTTGTATTGCGACCGTATTGTCGAAGGCATAGCGGGCTATGGCGAGACAATACGGGAAGCAAGACGACAATTAGGAGCCCAAAACACGTGAACAGACAATACGAAAACTAACATTTATGCCCATTGTCGGTCTAATGACGATTTGGGTTCAAAGAATAAGATATTCCCATTGTCCGGATTGATGTCAGTCTGTAGAAGAGACAGTCTGACCGGACAATGGGGAATATTTTGTCGTATGGGAATTTCAGATTAGAGATTCAGACGCACACTGCCGCCGACCATAACCCACAATCCCGGCTGCAACACTCCGCCTATGTCATAATACCGATGGGCCGTGATATTATCGGCTTTGAGATACACATTGTATTTATCGGCGTTCCACATGAGTTTGGCATCGATCTTGGTGTAAGGATGAAAGCCGTTCATACGCTGTTGCCATCTCAGCGTCCAGGCCGCCGACAGTTGTCGCCAAAGGCGATGATCCACCTGCGCCGTGAATTTATGACGAAGATATTCCAGAGCATAAAGCGAACGGAATATGCTGTGCTCTGTTTCATGCTTCTGATGAATAAAGGCGTAACCCACTTTCACACGGGTCACAAAGAAATTGCCCCAGAGTTCGTAGGGATGCAATGTGATGTCCGCAGCGATGCCCATATTGTCCAGTTTGCCGATATTCATGGCATGATATTTTGTGCTTGCATCAGTCTCGTAGACCCAGTCTATCATGTCTTTTCCACGACTGTAAAAACCGTTCACCACAGCTTCAATGCCATTGCAACGGTATCGCCCACCCATTTTGAACATCGAGTTGCGCTCCGGTTTAAGATGATTGTCGCCCTGTTGCACGGCATTCTGAATGTAAATATCGGTGTAGGTGGGAACCCTCAGAGCCTTGTTCCATGATATATGGAATTTCCAATGGTCATTGGGCCGATAGCTCATATCCACACCCGGATAAAAGCGGAAATCTCTGTCCAGACCTGTATTCCTGTTTGCCAGCATACCGGCCGACAAAGTGAATCCGCCCAACAATACGTTATGCTCGACAAAAAGGCTCGTATTGGTTCTGTCTCCACGATGGTCGTACATCCTGTCCGAGCCATGTATGCCTTTCCATTCATCCTCGGCGAGAGTCTCGCCCAAAGCTGTACTTATGATATATTCCTTTCGTATGTCGCCGCCGAAGGACGTCCTGCCGAGCATCCATGTGAGGTGCATATTCAACGCCGCACCGTAAACATCGGTGCGATGATAGTTCTCGCCGTTGGCCGCACCTTCCATGCCGCGTATCAACTGATAATGGTCGATGTTGCGCTGCCAGTACAACGATGGCGAGAGAACAATCCTCCGGTCCGTACCGGGCATGATGTCGGCCTGAACGGAAGAAATGAACCGCCTCAGCTCTTCATACTGATTGTCATATTTGGCACTGTAAAACGTGCTGGCACCATAATCCAGCGACGACAGTCCCGCCTGCCATTGCATGTTGATATGCTTTGATTGGAGGTCGCCCTGATAGTACATCCGACGCCGTTTGAAGTCGCTATTGCGTGTGCCGCCATCGCTTTGCGTGTATCCGCCGGAGAGTCTGTTGGTGATCGCACCACTCGTCACATTGACGCTCGCGTCTCCACCGAACGATCCGAACGAACCACCTTCAGCATCGATCTGCACGTTGCTGACATTGTCTTTCTTCGTCACTATGTTGACTGCACCGTTGAATGCCGAACTACCAAACACTCTTGCCGAGGCACCTTCGAGAATCTCGATGCGCTCGATGTCGGATAAAGAAACAGGAAAATCGGCTGCATTATGGCCTGTTTGAGGATTTGATATGTTCACACCGTTCAATAGAATGGTTATCTGATCAAATGTTCCTCCATTGATAGAAATGTCCGTCTGTACTCCAAAGCCGCCGCGTTGCCGGACATCAACGCCGATGGCTGTCTTCAATAAGTCGTTAACACTCTCTGCCGCCGCACGATTGATGTCGTCACGGGTAATGACAGAGACAATCTTTGCTGACTGCAAGGCGGTCAGCGGCGCCCTCGATCCTGTCACAATCACCTCGTCGAGCTTCACCTCCTGATGCGTCAACGAGTCTTGTCCGAGCTCATCGCACACACTGATGCCATCGGCTTTGGCATGTGTCAGCACTGTGACACTCAGTGTGCAGATGATTACCTCACGGCCAAGACTGCTGAACAAGGCGTAGCCCTTGCGGGTGAAATGCTTGAAATGCAGGATACCGCGCATGTTGAATCTTTGCTGGTTCATAAAAAATTATTATTAAAAAAAAACGCTGCAAAATTAATAAAAGAATATCTCCTGTACAAATATTCGTCGGAGTCACATTCTTACAGAATTCATCCTGTGCCACTCCCAAGCCTTCGGCCGGTGCGATGTCACTTGGCATTGTGAGTGAGATAGACAAGGTAGTCACCATCACCATCCAGATCGACCATATCACCCGTCGCCTCGTTGAGCGTACCTTGCCACAGGGCCGAGTACGTATATGGTTGCCAACGCAGTCCTTTGCCGCTCAACGTAGTACACGACACGTTGAAGATGCTTACCTGTTGTCGGGCGAACGTGGCGAAGGCGCTGTGTCCTGAGGCCGGAACGAAACAACCGTGGTCGGTTATCATGACCGGGCTCAGCCTCATCTCGCGCATATATCTTGACAAGAGTGAGATGTTGGCAAGCGTGTGGTCCTCGCGCCGGCCGGTAGCTCCGAGATATGCGATATGCTTGAATCCGCGGCTTATACAATAGCGCGTGGCCTTAGTCTGGTCGTTGTCGTCCTGCTCGTCCATGCGACAGATGATTGAGCGATGGCGATCATAAAACTCCGGCGACATCGTGTCACAATCACCCACTATCACATCGGGCGTCAAGCCCTCATCCATCGCCCGCCGTCCGGCATCGTCGCAGCAACACAGAAAAGCCGCTCGGGCCAATATGCCACGAGGTATGAGATGCCGAGGAAAATCACCGTCGCATAATATCACGGCATCGAAAACCGAGCGTTCTGATATCAAAGGATAAACGGTCATATCTCGGCGCTATTGTCAATCATCTTTTTCCATTTCATGAAACCGAACACCGCTATCACGGCATAAGCCCCATAAAGCCCGGCCTTGAACGGTATGTCCTTGTAAGCATAAAGCACACAGCAGAACACGTCGACCACAATCCACACTATCCACTGCTCCAGATACTTGCGAGCCAACGCCCACAGACCCACGATGCTAAGTGCATTGACAAAACTGTCGGACACGGGTACGGAGGAGTCGGTGAATCTTATCAATATGATATATATTGCCGCCCATGCCACGCCAAACACCACTATCGCCGGCAACACGTATCGGCGTGGATAGCGCGTGATAGGTTTTTCTCGGCTCGCGCTATCGTCCTTGTTCTTGAAATATTTCCACGCCACAAATCCGTATGCCGCCGCGAGCGCATAGTATATGGCCATGCCGAAGTCGGCATAGAGCCCGGCGTCATAGTAGAGCACGATATCTATGAGCGGCATTATCAGTCCCACGAGCCAGAGCCAGATGCTGGCTCGATACTCCAGGATGATATAAACAATGCCGACAACGGTGCTGAGGATATCGAGTATCCTCAGCTGGTTGTCGGCAATAAATGCGATGAGTTGATCCATGATTTAGAAATTGATTGACAGATGGGCCAGGAAGTGAGTCGGAGCCTGTGCCGAATATGTGGACCAGGCCCATCCTCCGTCATAGGCGGTGATGGTGCCGTTGTCGTTGCGGAAATTCATCGAGCAGCTGCCGTTGCTCTCATATCTCTCGTTGAACACGTTGTAGACGGTCACACCCACTGTGGCGCTCTTGAGACCACGCAATTTGAAGGTGTAGGAAAGGTCGAGATCGCTCACGAACATGGCATCTATCACGGCGCTGGTGTATGTCTTGCCGTCGGTGTTGAGATACTTTTTGAAACCGGAGTTGGTCATATTCTGTTCGCTCACATACTTGCTCATGAGCGATGCCCTCAGTCCCTTGTACTCATAGGTGAACACGTTGTTGAGTATGAAGTCGGGCGAATATGCCAGTTTGGTAGTTCCCACGTTGGCATACGACTGGCTCCAGTCTTCGTTGATCACTGTCACATTCATATTCTTTGCGCGGTTCTTGCTCCATGTGGCATTGATATCCCACTCGAAACCTTTGAACGGACGGAGACCGGCCATGAGTTCGACACCCATACGATAGCTGTCCTTGATATTGCGGGCAACCATCTCGCCGTTGGAGTCCTGGGCTCCGGTGAGCACAAACTGGTTGTCGTAATCCATGTAGTAGAAATTGACACCGGCATTGAACACCGAGCTCTGATACTTGTAGCCCAGTTCGAAATCGTTGAGACGTTCCTGCTTGGGATCCACCGACTCGGTCTCGGCCATCATGTCCTCAAAGTCGTTGCGCGTAGGTTCCTTGTGGGCTATGGCATACGAAGCATATACGGTGTGTGCGGGCGAGATATTGTAGACAAGTCCGAACTTGGGATTGAAGAAATCGTATTTGCGGTCGAGCACCAACGGGCGCTGGGCGTTGTTGTCGTCAAACTCCTGCGAGGAGCCGTTCATCTTGTAGCCCACATGGCGATACTGCAAGTCGGCGAAGACGCTCAGCCCGGGCAGAAACTCATAATTCACTTTGGCATACACGTTGCCGTCTGTCTTCCTGGCATTATTGCGATAATACTCATGGTCGGGGTTGACAGCTATCGGTCCGGCATAATACTCTTTGACATCATCCACCCAACGGTATGGGCTTCCGGCCCAAAGCACCTTGCCGAAGTGGTCGCCATCATACTTGTTCCAACCTCCGCCGATGGTAGCAGCCAGACCGTTGTGATTGTCGTAGTCCAACGATGCAATCGCTCCATAGAAGTCGTTGAGCATTTTCTTCTGACGCACGAGATTGCTTCTAACCTTACTGTTGTCGGTCATGAGATACTTGAAGAGCTTCTGGTCTTCCTTCATCTGCTCGTAGTATCCGTCACCGCGGGTGTAGTGCAGAGCCACATTAAGCTTGAGTGCGTTGTTGATGTATTGGTTCCAGATCAACTGATAGTTTTGCTGATGATAATTGTCGGTCTGGTTCTTGTAATGGGCCACGTTGCCATTCTCATCGATATACATGCCACTGGGGTTGTAAGTGCGGCCGTATTTGGCCATGTCGGCTTTGGAGGCATAGTCCCATGCCATATATGTCTTCTCGGTTCCGTTGTAGGTGATGAACTTGACCACGGCATTGTCCGAGAAATATCCACCCTGCAGGAAATAGGAATTGAGCTTGGACTCGGCACGATCGATAAAACCGTCGCTGCCGATATTGGACAGTCGTCCCTGAAAAGCCCAGTGACCGCCCAGCAGACCGGTGCCGAAGCGGAAGGTCTCCTTATGTGTGCCGTACGTGCCGGCCGACAGGTCGATCGATCCGTAAGGCTTCAGACTGATATTGTCGGTCAGCATGTTGACTGTGGCACCGAACGCTCCTGCACCATTGGTAGACGTACCCACTCCGCGCTGCACCTGCACCGACTCGAGGTTGGATGCGAAGTCGTTGATGTTGACCCAATAGAGCTGGCTGCTCTCGGCATCGTTCACGGGTATGCCGTTGGCCGTCACGTTGATACGTGTGGGGTCGGTGCCTCGCACATGGATGGCGCTGTAACCGATGCCCGTACCAGCATCGGAAGATATTGTGACCGAAGGCATGAAATTGAGCAGGCTGGGTATGTCCTTACCATAGTTGATGGTCTGGAGCTGTTGCTTGCTCATGTCCGAGTAAGCCACCGGAGTTTTCTTGTTGGCTCGGGTCGAAACCACCTGCACACGTTGCAACTCATAGGTCTTCAGTGTGTCCAACTTTTCACCTTTGGGACCTGCCGCATTTACTACTGCCGCACATCCTATTGCCGCAATGAGTAAAACTGATTTTTTCATTATGACTTTTTGATTAAAAAAAATAAACAATAAGGGGCTCTTATTGTTGCCTTTTCCCAACGCCGGTACTAACCGGATCTGGTCAGAGGGTATGATCTCAGCCGGAAATATCCGGCACCCCTTAATTTGCTCCTTGCAAATCGGACGCAAAGGTACGGCAAATATATCAATTGACCAAAAAAATCTTAAGTTTATAAAAAAATCAATGACTCGGAGGTTGCGGCCCTACACCGACACTTATACAAATCTCTCATCTTTATCAATTTTATTTTGGAGTAATGAACCATTTTTGAGATACCGGAATCCGTGAGGGGGGGGGGAGATAATTAAGAATACACATCTACCGAAATTTGGAGTGAAATGTTAATTTTGAGCCTCGCATACGTCGAGATAATTAAGAATACGCAACTATCTCCGGGGGTGTAAGGATATTTTTCATACGATGCCCAACCTTTGACATTATATTGAGATAAGAACG
>CAJKQX010000001.1 GCA_905202125.1 uncultured Prevotella sp. | reverse complement strand
TAGTTCGGCAGCAAAGATACTTCTTTCTAATTTAAGCCCTAATTTGAGTGCTTACAATAATTCCCCCTCCCGTTAGATTTTTATCTTTTGTATAAACACACTCTGGAATCTTCACCGCATACAATTCTGTCGGTGTGTTGAAAGTTGAGAATATCTTGTCCGTCTTAAGGAGCAACCAGTTTTCAGCCCAATATCTGTTTTGTTTTTCTTTGTCAGAAAATGGAGGCAAAGTCTTAATATATGAAGATTTGCTCCACCAAAAGTTTCCGGCATAATACTTATAGTGAAAAGGTGGTACTATAGGATCATCAAATTTACACCCGTAAGTGTCATAACTCTTCAAAACATTTATTGCGACATTATGTTTGCAAAATATGAAATACTCCATCATCTTGCGCCATGCGTCACTGCATCTTTTTAGTTTTTCCAACTTTGGTGAAGGATAACTGTTTGCCGATTTCGCTGTATATGATACCCCTTTGGTATGAAAATAATAAATATAGAAATCCTCTTTCAATGCACGGTCATGAATATATTCTAATGCAGGAAACTCAAATTGATTATCTTGTACAGGGAGAGCTACGACAATTTCAAAATCAACACGATACTTGCCGATTATCTCTTTTAAATCATCAATATCCGCTTCTGTGGTATAAACGCATGATATGAATAATTTTGTTGTTTTGGAGAGCAGACCCGAATCCTTACATGACGCAAGCTGTTCATTCACCAAATCCGCCCATCTGTTCACACAAAACACATGATACATTCCATATATCGGTTTATCGATGACCGGACTTGTATCAAATCTTTTTATGTCGTCACATTTGGCAATGGGCCGGATATTCTTTATGATGTTCCTTATTTGCATAATTGCCTTCTTTTCAATGTTGACAAAGATGCCATGTAATTTTCATAGACGGATTGCCACGTCAAATGTTTGGCAAATTCCATACTTACATTTTTCAATTTCTCTGTCAAGTCGCTATTATTCATCAACTCTTTTATCAAGGCCTCGTATTCCTCAACGGTATTTTCCTTTGCAAACAGGAACAATTCCGACAATCTGTCATCCGTCATAAAACCTCTTGTGGTAATGGTAGGAACACCAAATTGCAATGCCGCTGCCAATGAGCCGCTCTTCAACGAACAGCCTGACGACGGGTCTTCCGGCAAGACGAGGATGTCTGTGATTTGTAGATACGATGCCAATTCGTTTATCTCCAATGTTCCTGTGAAATGGATAAAGTCTTCCTCTGGTATGCTTGGATTTGCCTTACCTAAGGCTAAAACCCTAATTTTAGAGTCATCCTTCCTTAAAAGCCGAATGGCATCCACCACTGCGGAAAAATCCCTATTACCAAACAATGTGACAATGGTGTCTTCCTTGCCGGCAATAGTCTCTCTTAAACTTTTCTTATAAGTCTCGTTTGCACATACAAAAGGAACATTACTGGGTATTGGGATTAAAGATACATTGTCTACATGCAAACCATGCAGTCGTTTCCGATAATGTTCAATACTTGTACCGACAAAGTTACTATTGGCACTTATTTGCTTTGCAATATAAGCCATCAGAAAAGCTCCTGCATTACGTTTTATCTGATACCACCTTCCCGGTCCAATACACACTTCATGAAAAAACGTATATAATGGCACTCCTGTTTTATTGATTCGTTTGGCTAAATGAGCAATCACAAAAGGCAAACCTCTATGATCAAAACCGTGCGGAACATATTGCAAAGACACTGCTTCTATATGTTTCTTTTTTATCAACCGAATCACAAGATTGATTGAAGCCTCGTTCCAGTCTTCAACAACCGGGAAAACCGCGATGCCATCATAAGTGGTCTTAATCCTTTCATCGTGCTTGCACACAATGTTTACATTATGTCCATGCTCGGCAAATTCATGTGCGAGGTTTAGAGTATAGTCGCCCACTCCGTCCACAATGGGCGGCAGGGTGTTGGTGATGAAAAGGATGTTCATTGTTTCGTATGATGCCTAATGTTTATTCAAAAAGGTTCAAGACTTTCTCAATGACAGGAGCCATATCGTAATACTTGTACTCGGCCAGTCGGCCGCCAAAAATCACATCTTTCTCTTTTGCTGCCAATTCGCGGTATTTATTGGCCATCTGAGTGTTTCTATCGTCATTTACGGGATAATATGGCTCCATATCTTTTTCATATTCCATCGAATATTCTTCGGAGATGACGGTCTTTGGAATATCATACACCTCTTGACCGAACATCTCAAAGTGTTTATGCTCGATGACACGTGTGAAAGGGACATCCCGACTTGTGTAGTTGACAACAGCATTGCCTTGATAGTTTGCCGTATTCTCCACACGGGTCTTGAAACTCACTGTCCGCCAATCAAGCCTGCCATAGACATAATCGAAATATTCATCAAGCGCACCGGTATAAACCAACTTGTCTGCAAACTTTCTCCAGTCTCTGTATTCTGAGTTGAAGAAATCGGTATCTGTCAAACATTCCACTCCTTCAAGCAAACCATCTGTCAGTTTGTTGTATCCTCCAATCGGAATGCCCTGATACTTATCATTGAAATAATTGTTGTCAAACACAAGGCGTACGGGCAGACGCTTAATGATAAACGCAGGAAGATCGGTGCATTTGCGTCCCCATTGTTTTTCTGTATACTCTTTTATCAGTATTTCAAAAATGTCCCGGCCCACTAAGGTTAATGCTTGTTCCTCCAGATTGTGAGGTTCACGCCCGTCAAGGGCTGCCACAGCCTCCGCTTTCTGCTCGTCAATCTTCGCCTGTGCCTCATCCGGTGTTATCACGCCCCAAATCTGGTGAAACGTATTCATATTGAATGGCAGATTATACAACCGTCCCTTATAATTTGCCACAGGACTGTTGGTGTATCGATTGAACGCGACAATGGAATTGACAAAGTCCCACACCTTTTTATTAGATGTATGAAAGATATGGGCGCCATACTTATGAACATTGATGCCCTCAATATTCTCACAATAAACATTACCGCCAAGATGTGAACGTATGTCTATGACGAGACATTTTTTGCCCTGCTGTTTTGCGTGATAAGCATACGTGGCACCGAAAAGGCCGGAACCTACGATGAGGCAATCATATTTTGATGTTTTCATACAAATTTCGATTATATTTTGATTCCATCCATTTTCAAATAACTGTCCACATGGCACAACTTGCCATAACAATCTATGTTTTTGTATTTGGGACGCATCATCGAGAACCTCAAGCAGTTTCGATATTTCAGATATGCCGTTCTTACTTTTTCTTTCTTAGTGGTCCTATCCCCCACCATGCAAATGGGCATGTATTTGATTCTCAACTTATTGTGAATGCAATACAAGGGAAGGAGTAGCTCACTCATAAAACCATATACACGCTTTTGGAATTTGTAGCCACTCAACCGCACATTGTCCTCAATCTCCCGAAGAATCGGAAACAGCCATTCGCAATAATCATCAAAAATTGATTTGGACGTGAAGAACATATTGAAAGCTATCCAACGGTTGTCCCTAAAGAAGAAATCCTTTATTGTCTGCTCATATTCCGGATAATGCTTCAGTATGACTCGGTTCATAATGTAAAAATCTTCAATCACATGGGCATAAATATAAGCATCGGCTATGGAATGGTCCATGTAAGTGGCTTCAGGCAGAATTATGTCATAACCTTTCAGTACATCAACCGGATTAACGTCAAGAATTCCACTGCGTTTAAAATCTTCGATGCTATAAATGCCGATTGGCGTTTGTTTGAAATTGAAATATCTTCTGTAATGAGCGAGTCCCACATAATCAACACCCCGTAAGTTTTTCCATGCCCAATAAAGGCCGGTCAATTCACAATAATTGGGATTCTTTTTGCTGATATTGTCTCCGTCGTCATCGCCTTGCACCCCCAAATCGACAACAGACAAGGCTTTGCCAACTTGCAATGGCATATATACTTCATTATGCGCCATAAAATCTTGTTTATGGGCACAAACTATAATATTGCTATTCGCCATGTTTTAATAAAATAATGTATGTCCTCCATCAAACTCGTATGTGAGTTCTCTGTTTCTCTCACCAATTTTTTTTGCGGGAACGCCACCGACCAATGTATACGGTTCCACATCCCTTGTCACGACAGCACCGGATGCCACCACAGCTCCTTCACCGATTGTCACACCGGGAAGGATGATGACGCGGCCGCCTATCCATGCGCGGTCGCCGATGGTCACCTGTCCGCACTTGCCGTCGCTCGAGAATGTGGGTGAGTTGTAGTCGTGCTGCGCCGTCCATATCCATACGCCGGTGGAGAGATTTACATTGCGTCCTATCTCTATTCCGAACCGGCCGTCAAGCTTGGCACAGTCGCCTATTATGGAGCCTTCGCCCACATGCACTCCTTCCGCCGCGCGTATCACGGCGCCGTAATAGACGATGGCGTTCCTGTCGATTTTTGTCTTCAGCACGTGTCGATAAATGAACAAGCGGATCCGCATGGATGGTATCATGCCCACGCGCACTCCGAGATAGCGCACATAGCCATTGACGTAAACCCAAATCTTACTTTTTACCCCTCCCGTTTGTTTTTGAGGGATTGCCGCCGATATTGTCTCTATTTCAACCGTTTGCGTATCTACATCCGGCGTTGTCGCACACCTCAGTTGGCGCATTTGAAACGCCCTTACCACAGGGAATGACAGCAGCATCATCACGTATTCCCATTTTGCCAACAACAGTGAGATTATCACCGCATAGATTATAGTTTCAACCATAACAAAATATTCGTTCTCAATTTATCATATAATGTAGTAAACGCAAGGGGCAGCACCACCATGAAGAGTGTGTAGCCAAGACATACGTACCATTGCGAATACATCGTCAATACATCCGTGGCCGGGCCTTGATGCGAGACGATGTGCGCAATGAGCCATTCCATCAACCGCAGACACAGCACATTTGCGAGCAATATGACGAGCGTGTGTTTGCCGACAAAAGTCAACCATCGGCTCAGCCAATCTATATTCTTTATCCATAGTGACGATACTATCAATAATGTGAAACCGGCCAAGCTGTAAGCTATGTAAAGTATCGGACCTTGAAACTCATTTTCCGGTGTCGAGATATGTCCTACACCGGCATACAATCCGGCGAGAAGAACGGCCAACGAAACGAGGGCGCTGACGCACGTATTTTTCTTGATGAGCTCCAAATACTCCCCCCGATTCAAAATCATGGAAATGAAGAAGATAGCGCTCACGGCGAAAGTTCTGACCAGCGTATCGTTCAGTCCGACATTATACCATATATCAAGCCATGCAGCCAGATAAAGCAGCGCGAAAGCTATGGCCGCACTTGTCTTGCTTTTGGGCAATTTGCTACATATCCACATCACAATCCAAGCGCATATCGACACGCGGAAGAGGCACGAGAGAAACCAATAAGGCCCCATCATGTCTTCCGTGGGAATGAATCGTGGAATGGTGGTCAGCGATTTCCACAATATCTCTTTAATCGTGTAGTCCGCATTGCCCGGCACCAACAGTCCGACATGCAATAACACATTGTGCAACCAGACGAAAGCCATGCCCCACACCACGAACGGCAGCCAAAGTCCCTTTATTCTTTTCCACAAATACAAACGGAAATTATCAAGGTTCTTATCATTGAAAAACCATCCGCTTGCCATGAAGAAAAAGGCCATGTGGAACATATATATGAATTCCGACAACCCCTCCGGACAATTGGTATGCCCGATACACATCAGGATTATCGCCAATGCTTTGGCAATATCGAATGTGGCATCGCGTTGTTTCAAACATGCAGTCTTCTCCATATCTTGAAAATAATGTTGTGAATGGGATCGATTATAGCATAGACGCTTGGATAATTGTTTCGCAGTTTCCACATTAATGTCTTGTTATCGTCCACCCACGACCCGTTGCACAGATGTATGGCATATTCATGGCCGCGATGATAATAAATCATATTTCCAACAAACACATCGCTCGGCATTATGCACATATTGTTTTTCAGATGCTGTTCCTCGTCCTTGTACAGATATCCATATCGTCGGGCTGCAATTCTTGTAATGTGTTTTCCGATGACATAATCGTTCGTGGTCTTGTTTTTCAGGTCAAATGTCAGAGTATTGTAGTAGTCCAAGCAGTCTTTCAAGAAGGGATGACCTTTTTCGGCTCCCATTACGGCAGACAGAAGTCCCATACCCTCAATAAAGTTTTCGGGAGATTTCGGATGTCCGTCATCAAATATCTTTTCTTGTTCCTCTTGATTGAAGAATACAGGGTGAACCTCATTAGAGGTGAAAAAGTCGTATTTTAGAAAATCATCAAATGATTTTATGACCTTGACATCTGTGTCCATATAAACTCCACCTTCCGCATAAAGAACATACAACCGCACATAATCAGCGACGAAAGCCCATTTCCCGGCATGATAAGCGTCACGCACAAAAGGGACAGTATCTATCAGATGCTGTATGTCGTTCTCTGTCCAACATTTCAATTGATAGTCGGGCATTTTATTTCTCCATGTTTCTATACATTTGCCAATAAATGGAGATTTCTCTTTGTTTCCAAACCAGCAATAATGAATTACTTTTGGTATCATAATTTAAGTTTATTCGTTACCTTCAATCTTACTTTATCCACTGCCACACCTCCAACAATCACGACTATTACAGCTGTGCAGATGCGCATGAAATTGTATTCCTCAAATCCGAAAAGGTGATTGGCGAGTGCGGGGAGATAGGCACTTTCATGTATCATATACACCGCAAACATAGAGGAGGCGATGTAGTTGACGGGGCTTGAATATGTTTTTATCGTGTCGGCACTTACTACTAAGGTCATGGCAAGCAACAATAAAAATGGATTATAATATTTGTTGACGTAAGGCTGAATGCCTGATATATGATTGGTCACGAAACCGACTACAACGGGCAACAGGAACAAGGCAAGGGCCGGGACCACGAACCAAATCATACGTCTCTTCCATCGGTCGTCCATGTATTTGCGCACATAACGCGCAATAGCATAATATTCCAACATCACGAAAACGTTTGTGCCGTCGGCTTTGGCTATCCACAATCCAAAATCGATATACAGCAACAGCATAACAATCTTGGTGTACTGTCGGAAAGAAAGTCGGTCGAGAAAATTATTGATGCCATCCGAAAATATGTAAAGTACAATATAGCAATACACAAACCATAGTTGGGACATGCCGAACATCTGCAACACCGCCATTCTCGCACCCCTAATTTCGGGTATAAACAAGCAGAAAGCAATGTAGAAGACGAAAGTGTATAAAACACTTTGGACGATGATGTCCTTCAGTCTATCAGCACGGAAACGGATGCCGTAATAGCCCGTAATGAAGAGGAATATCGGCACTCCCAATTGTCCTAACGAGTGCATCGTCAGCGGCAGCAGAACGACATGATTTACCCCCCCGATGAGATTTTGGCGAATGTCTCAAGATCGAACAATCCCAGTCCCCTGCCGCAGAAATGAAACATCACGATAAGGAACATGGAGATGATGCGGAGACATTCGATTGTCGAGTTTCGTTTTTGTTTTACGATGGTCATGTTGATGCTTACCTATTTAATATATCTTTTCAATTTCGTTTTCAATTGCTGTTTCGCAAACCGCCATCTGATATTCCAGAAACGGAAGGGCAACCGGTTGAACGTTTCCCACCAGATATGATGGAACGGGTGGTTGTTGGGATTGCCTTTCCACGGCGCGCAACCGGCATAATGTATTATCACCGGGTGTTCGAAATATTCGCGCCACTCATCTTCGGGGTAATACTTGGCTATGCGCAAAAACGGGGAATACTTGGGGGTCAGGATGATTTTGCTATTGACACATACCACATTGATTGCATCCTGATCGGGAAAATGTATACGTGCAGCATTCTCTTTGCCATACCGTAAGACGCTCATAGCCGTTTGGTGCTTACGCCAGAATGACAGGTTCATCAGCAACACTCCGGCACATACGTACCCTTTGCTCTGCTCTATATTCAATCTGGAAAAGACGTCATCCGAGTAACTCTCGGGATCGATGGCCGCGGCAATGGACCTGTCTTTCATGTCGAGAGCGAACAGCTCGTCGAGACTGCCGCAAACGCATACATCACAATCAAGATACAGCACCTTATTTACATCTTGCGGCAAGACCTCGGGTAGAAATATTCTATACCAAGTATACTTACTCCATGACATATTCAGCCCGTCTAATGCGCTGTCATCCTTTATATTATGAACTTGTAAATTACCCCCCCCCCGAATGCCTTTTTGAGCATTGACAGGGCATTAGGGGTGAACCCGTCGGTGAGCAGATGGAACGTCACGTCGGCGGCACGGTTGTGGGTCAATACCGACTTCATCGTTACCATCGCAAACGGGAGGTATGCCTCATTGAGACACAATGCAATGTGCTTCATTAGTTTGTTGTATTATTTGATGTGTTTTTTAATTTTGATTATCAATCGGTGTAGGGCCGCAACCTACTTGTAAATATCAATCATGTTTATCATTGGTTTTCGTTTCGTCACTCCAAATGTCGGATGATCCATTATTTTATCAAATAGCGTCGAAAACTGCATAATTATGCAAAACGGATGGTAAAAAATTTTGACAAATGAAAATCGCAAAATAGAAAGATGCCCTCCCGAAAATGCGTATTTCTGACCCTATATAACTCATCGAATTTCCCCAAGAGGCCCTTTTGTCATGCGAAAGGAACCCTTTTAGAGTGCGAAAGGGGCCCTTTCGGACCCCAAGTCGGGCACTTTTGAAACCCGATTTTGCCTTATTTTTGCCGAATTCAGGAGGAAATTATGTTAAAATATGAGAATTTCAATATCGTAGAAATGGTGATATCGCTGATTATCAATATTTTGTCCCAACCCCACCAAAACTCGCGTATTTGCGCCAAAGAAATCCTTCGGACGAAATGATGCGATTCTCAGAGAGTTTGGACGAAACCGAATGTATATTTATGCAAAACAAATTGCATATTTATACATTTATCTTCTTCAGCGTTCGCAATGCCAACCGCCACCCCATCATCATTCTCAATAGTCGCAATATCCTGCGTCGGGGCAACGTGGGACGGAGACCTAAGGCGTCGGCAAGGGCCTTGAATTGTGGCCACATGTCGGGATTGTCCGCGTAATTCTCGTAGAGGAAACCGCCGAAATAGCGGTTGCAGATACGGCGGGTCTCCATGTCGTCACGATAATCAAGTATCAGTCGGGCAATGAGGCCCAATGTAGTGGCGGCACTCTCTACGGCCGCCAACGATTTCTTGGTGTGTACGCCGTCCGCCTGTTGTGTCCACACAGCATATTCGTCGGGCACGGACAAGGCCTTGTCGGCCGCGGCATAGATGCGCGCGAAGAACTCTCCGTCCTGATTCTTGAGCACCGTCTCGTCCCACAGTCCTGCCTTCTCCACCAAAGAGCGGTGCATCATGTGGCAATGCGGGCAACGCCATCCCTTGCCGCGCCAGATATCGAGGAGCAGTTCGATGGCGGGCGTGTAGTCGTGCTCTATGCTATGTGGAGGCTGCAACCAACGATCCTCATTGGCGTAATACATCCGCACGGGCGAGAAGACAACGCTATCCGAAGTGCCATCCGCGAGCAGACGTTGCAGTTGCTTTTCTATCATCGTAGGTGAACAATAGTCGTCGGCATCGAGAAACTTCACGTACTCGCCCCGCAACATACGGAAAGCGTGGTTGCGCGCCGAGTTGCCACCCTTCAGCGGATTCTCGTAGACGTGTACACGGTCGCTCTCCAACGCTCGTGCCCGAGCCAATGAGCGGTCGGTGGAATGGTCGTCCACGATTATGATCTCGATATTTGCGTAGCTTTGGGCGAGACATCGCTCCACGGTGTCTGCAATGAACCGCTCTGCGTTGTAGAGCGGGATGAGGATGGAAACCAGAGGTTCAGTCATTCCTTATTGTATTTCTTTTCAAAACTTTATTTGCAAAAACCACACACTCCTCGACATTTGATTTGTGAATTACAGCACCATAAGGTACTATTGTATTTGCCGCCAACGTCACACCTTTGAGTATTGTGGTATTTGCACCAAGCCAACAATGTGCTCCGATATTGATTGGCTTCTCATAACAACTCTCAACACCATCGGTAAGTGCAGCATGTCCATCGCTATCAAGTACGGTAACACCCCATCCGAGCAGTGCATGAGGAGCGAATACGACTTCTTTGTTTACAAGTATGTTGCAATCAGCGTTACAAAAGAATCCGGAACCGATTGATAGTTTGCCATGATATCTCACGAAAATGTTCGTTCCACGTGATATGCAGCAATCACCGTTTATTATCACCTCGGAATCATCATATATGCAAAATCTTGTCTTGCGATGGTTGACCCCATACGAACCGGGATGTACACCTATCTTAATTTCCCCCCCCCACAGAATTGAATCTTCGCATGTTTTGAGATATACACTTTCGTTTTATAATGAATCTTCACCGGACAGTGCAAAGCTTCGGAAAAAGGCAGATAGCGTAAACAGAATGCCATGCTCCGGATATTGTTCAAAACTGTTTCTATTTGATTTATTATTCGATTGAACATCTTAAGTAAATGAACAAAAATAAACGATATATAAAATGTTCACTTATTTGGCTTTTTACCTATAAGGAACGGACACCTTCCATTTATGAAAATAATTGTGACATACAACAACACACATAATAATGACAATTCCAAAGGAACACCACAAAATCAGACGTAGACAGAATAATATTATTTTCCTGAAATAAAAATATACTTAATTCTTATGGCAAAGTCTCTGCACCCTTGAAACAACAGCAAGAATACCGATGATGTCAGGATGACGGATATGACGGATATAATGGCTGCGTTCAATATCCATCCCGGCCATGACCTTAATCTGACACCGATTAGTGAAAAAAGCATATCAGTAATAACAAAGAGCAGAACGACAACCGCATAACGTTTGACCACTTTTCCAAAATACAAATATGCCGGAATCTTAAAACCTTGTGTAAAAAGAAAATAGGGTTTCCAACAAATGAACAACAGAAAACGGCTCAGGCAAATTCCTCCTATGACGCCATTCAACCCCCATACCGAACCGAAAAGAATGGATAATAATATGTAAAGCGTCGTTGAAACAATCGTAGCCCACACGTCTTTGAACAAGCCAAAAGCATTGATGAATCCGCTGATCGTACTGCTTGACATGTTGATAAACTCGATGCTCAGGAAAATAATTATGAAAGTTCTACCCAAGCCAAAGCCATCGCCAAGCCAGACACTGATAAAGGGGTCGGTAAGATGAAAGAGACACAGGCTGCAGATGGTAGTTATTGCAAGGCGGGAATCGTAAAGTTCCCAAAACACTTTCAGCATACGTGAACGATCGTGACTTGCTACCAGATTGCCGATAGCGGCACCCGTGCTGTTGAATACCGATGCAACCAAGCTACTGATTTTTCCGACAATGACTTGATAGTTGCCATACAGGGCAACGACCGTCAAAGAGGTAAAACCATACATTATCAATGGTGCGACTTGGGAAGCCGCCACATAACTAAGGGTATGGAGAAAAGCCTGTTTGGTCTTTCTTATTACATCGGGATATTTTTGCAGTAATTCACGCCCATTCCTCGTTGACGTTTTCAACCACGGATACTCTCTGCGGAGAATCAGTTGAAGAATAACAGAGGTAATAACAGCTCCGACGATTTCGAGCGAAATCCATGCGATATAAGGAAAAGGCGAATATGTAATACCAATAATCTGAGCGATGGTTTTGAGAATGGTGACACCTTGTGTGTATTCCTGTACTTTATATCCTTTTTGGTCAGCGTTTAGGACTATCTGCTTGTAATTGACAAAATAGCCCAACAATGCGCTGAAAAGCAAAACGGCATAGGTGGAGAAAGCGTACCAGAGGGACAAATCGGACTTGGCGAATATCTTCGGGAAAAAGAAGAAAAGCACACATGAGCCCAAGATGATGAGATAGGCTACACGCTTGTACAACCATCCTTGCAATGACACAATCTCGTTGAGAGTCTTATGATCGCGGTCGTACAATGGCTGATAAAGGAAATAGCCCACGGACATGCCGATGCCCAGCTCGGCCAGATTGAGAAATCCGAGAAGATTGGCCGCTGTGGTGTTGAGTCCGAGTATCTCGCTGCCCAGATAGTCGAAGAAGGCTTTTCTCGACCAAAATCCCAATATCAGCTGTATGAAATAGAAAAACAATGATACCTGCGCGTTCTTAATACTTTTGCTTGTCCTTGATTCAGCCATATCTATAAAAGACACAAGATTTCGGATAATCGCACGATGTCATGCGATTACTCGAAAGGTGGAAAGGAGTGTAAGAATAGAGATTTTAAGAAAAGGTATCACAGTTCCAATGGATATATAAAGGAAATCCATTGGAACTGTGATGTTTACGAGTATTGGCTATGAGCGTCAGTCTCTGCGGAAAATGTCGCGAGTGTAGACTTTGGTCTGCACGTCATCAAGACATGCGTCGTAACGGTTGGCGATGATGGCCTGGCTCTGCGACTTGAACTCTTCGAGGTCGTTGACCACACGGCTACCGAAGAATGTGCTGCCGTTCTCAAGTGTGGGTTCATATATGATTACGTGTGCGCCTTTGGCCTTGATGCGTTTCATGATGCCTTGAATGGCCGATTGGCGGAAATTGTCACTGTTGCTCTTCATCGTGAGACGATAGACACCGATGATGCACTCATGTTCCTTGTCGGCATCGAAACCTTTGTTTGAATTGTATGTATAATACCCTGCCTTTTGCAATACGGCATCGGCAATATAGTCCTTGCGTGTGCGGTTGCTCTCAACGATGGCCTGTATCAGATTCTCGGGCACATCGGCATAGTTGGCCAGAAGTTGCTTGGTGTCTTTCGGCAGACAGTAACCGCCATATCCGAACGATGGATTGTTGTAATGGGTGCCGATACGCGGATCGAGGCCTACGCCGGTGATGATATTCTGCGTGTCCAGTCCCTTCATCTCCGCATAAGTATCCAGCTCATTGAAATAGCTCACACGCAGAGCGAGATAGGTATTTGCAAAGAGTTTGACGGCCTCGGCCTCTTTCATGCCCATAAACAGTGTATCGATATCCGGCTTTAATGCGCCCTCCTGAAGCAGTGAGGCGAAGGTCTCGGCAGCCTGTCGCATCTGCGCCACGTCGGTCACTTGCTCGATGGCTGAATTTTCTTCGGCAAAGTCTTCGTGATCGATAATCTTCGGACAACCCACAATGATACGGCTCGGATAGAGATTGTCATAAAGGGCTTTGCTCTCGCGCAAGAATTCGGGAGAGAAGAGCAGGTTGAACCTTTTGACGCCTTTCTTAGCATACTTGACATACAGACCGCGGCAATAGCCCACGGGAATGGTGCTCTTGATGACCATCACGGCATCGGGATTGACCTCCAATACCATGTCTATGACTTCCTCCACATGACTGGTGTCGAAATAGTTTTTCACAGGGTCATAGTTGGTTGGAGCGGCTATCACCACGAAATCGGCATCGCGGTAGGCACTCCGGCCGTCAAGGGTGGCTGTAAGGTTCAGTTTCTTCTCTGCCAGATATTTTTCTATGTAGTCGTCCTGTATCGGGGATATATGATTGTTTATTTTTTCTACCTTCTCAGATATCACATCCACGGCCATCACCTGATGATGTTGCGACAGGAGAGTGGCAATGCTCAGTCCGACATATCCGGTGCCGGCCACGGCTATCTTTATATCTTTAAAATCTTTCATGTAAATGATTTTGTTGTTTTCTTTTTATTAATATTTTAATTCAGACACATTGTCCTTAACGCTAAAGTCTGCAGACGATATCATCCAGATCCAAAGATGCCGAAGAGGTCGTGACAGATTGGTGGAGTATGGGCAATGTGTTGTACAGACAATCGGATTTCAACGGAAGGAGGTCTATCTGCATCTGTTTGGCATCCAGCTCTGTACGACCTGTGACTTGCAGTTCTTTCTTTCGTTTATTGAGATAATTCTCGGTCTGGTCCACTGACGTATGTGGCAAAAAATTTCTCTTGGCATCCATTACCATCCGGTTGTTTCTGGTGTCATTGTAATCCTCTTTACGGGGAGGATATGAGAAGATAAGCCCGAATTCCTTGTAATCAGTGGCATCGTATGACGCAAAACTCGTCAGATGGGTCTTCAACTTAATATACGAGGAGGATATCTGTGCAACGGCTTTCTTGACATCGGAAAAGCCCGATTTCATCTCGACGATGATGAGATAATGCTCGTTTTCATTTTTATGATACATGAGCACACCGTCGCATATCATCTTATAATTGATGAATCCGGAGCACTTGCGATATACGTCCTGCTGCTTGCGTAGAAACTCAGGACAGATTTTTATGAAATCGCCCGAAGCCGAGAGACTGATCTCTGCCAATGCGGCTTTGTCCTCCTGTTTCTCGGTCATCCGGATATGTCCGTGCGAGGTCTCGATGAGACTGGAAGAATATATGGTCATCAACTCGTCTGCTTTCAACATGGCTCTGCCGGATTTTTATGATGCAACAAGTTGTCGATATCATTCTCGCGGGCAGACAGATCGGTCACTACATCAAAGAATGTGGCCATAGGCATACCTTCATCCGTAATGTCCAGTTGGGTAATGGAGACAGAATCGTCTTGCTCCCGGCTGAAATAATATCCTTTGATCTGTTCTTTGTAGATGAATGTGTCTTTGTTGAGTCCTTTCTTTTGGGCATATTCTTCGAAAGTGGCCATGTCGGTGGTCTTGAGCCGGCCGAGTTTTATCAGTTGGTTCACCCGCTGCATCATGTAATCGCTATGGGTGGTCATCTGGAACATATAGCCCCGGTTGAGGCATATCGCCAACAAGTCGGCCACATCGATCTGCATCTTGGGATGGAGATGAGCCTCGGGTTCCTCAAGACAGAAGGAGACATTCAATCCGAACTGATTTTTCAGATAAAACAGCAACGGACTGAGTTCCCTTATCGAGGAGGCCGCGGCGCTCAAGGGTATGGAACGTTCGGGGGATAATCTCAGATACTGGACTCCTTCACGTGTCTCAAGTTCACCGCCTACGAGCTTGGCCATCCGCGCATTGAAGAACTGTTCATCAACATTTCCACGCCATGTCTGACGCAGTGCATAGTCGTAATCCTGAAGGAAATTGGCGTACAAGCCGGAAGAGCCTGACACTTTGGACTTCAACGAGAAATTCTCTCCTACTAACGATCCTCTTGCCGGCGGCAGAATGACAGCCTTGTAGTATCGGCCGAAAAGCGAACGCTGCAGATACATCTCCAAAGCGAACAGCAAAGCATCTTCCGAGCCAAAAATCGCGGGATACACATTGGAGAAACTATCACCGATGGTCACTTTGTGCAGAGCATAGTTTTCGGAAGAATTCTCAATCTTCTGGATTGTCTCTTCCATATTGATCTTTATTGTCTCTGCTCCGAGATCAAACATGAAAGTCACGTCACATACAAGAGAACTGTCGTTCAACAATCTCTGAAGGAAGGATTCGGCATGCTGATTGATCCAAAGTCTGAGGTCATCCTGCTTAAATGAATAGTCACCATCACCGGCGATGGTCGGGAATTTGGATGCGATGAACTCCGACAAGACCATTGAGGTGAATGACGACATGAAATAATACCAAAGATAGTTCACATAACTCTTTCCGAGATTGGAATCTCCGGTAAAAATCATCATTGGTGCGAAACTGAGTTCCGCATTCTTTATCGGTCCGTATTCATTTATGAATAACTTGATATCTTGCACTTTTGATTTGATCAATTTGAAATTATTTCCAAAGATACAAATATTCGTTTAATTCTCAGTTGTTGTTTTATAAAAAATAACGATATTGTTAGAATATTTTCACAAAAACAGATTAGAAACAAGATTTTGCCCTTAGAGCAGTTCGATATATTCGGGATTGACCTCGACGCTGACTGCAAAAAAGTCTTTCAACTCTACGAGCAGGTGTCGCTTCTTCGACCCTCGGACGGAGAGGAGATATCCTTCTTGTCCATCAAGAGGACCGCCGTAGATACGGATGCGGCGCTTGCGCATGTCGGGCGTGATTTCGGAGGGCAGATAGTATTTCGGATACTCAGTGCTTGCGGCCGCGCTCTTGAATCGTCGCATATCGTCATCGGGCACGGTAATGGGCTCTTGGTAGCGGCCTCCACGTTTGAAAAGATATTGCAGTTTGCCGATCTTTTCGATGATGGCATCGAGTATGGATTTGGTCTCGTGCACGAAGAGCAGATTGTGGATCACGGGCCGCATCACCTTAGCACCATTGACATCCCGCATCCCCGGCACCTCTCTCATAGGAGTATACACCTCCAATCCCAATTCGACGAGACGGTCGTAGGCTATCTGTCGGGAATTGGACGGTTTGAGGTCACGCAGAGTGTACCATCTCACGGGGTCATGCTCTTCTGAATATTCTGCCATAAATAAGGATGAAAGACAAGGCTTCTACTCCCGCCCAACATCAAAAAACATTGACAATCAGGCGGTTACGAAATGGTTTATTAAAAGTTAGAAAGTCGACCAACATCAATAAGTTTATTTGTCGAGAATCTTCTATGTGTCAATAATAAGGCTGATTTTACTCATTATTTCTACAATATCTCTCATGCCCTCGTAGGAGAAAGCATAATTTCAACTGCAAAGTTAATACTTTTCTTGCAATAATTTGTAATTTCAATAAAAATATGAGGCCCAATCCGTCATTTGGGCAAATGGATGAGGCATACAAACAAAGGGTACGGAGGAGCAATGTGCCGTCACGATTGCTCCGTGCCGGGAGTAATGACCTGTCAGGGATTATTGTTTCTTTATTTCCACAATACGGGTCGGGTTCTGCTCTTTGTTCCGTCTATTGGTCACAGTGATGACAGACTGGGCCAAATTGATGAATGCCAAACCTGTGATCGAGTCGGTATTGAGCGCCACCGGCTTTCCCTCATCACCACTCTCACAAATGCTTTGCACCATCGGTATCTGTGCCAATAGCGGCATTTGCATTTCTTCAGCCAGTCTCTTGCATCCATCCTTACCGAAGATATAATATTTGTTTTCAGGCAGTTCGGCCGGCGTAAACCAAGCCATATTCTCTACAAGTCCGAGAATAGGCACATTCACCTTGTCGTTGCGATACATGTCAATACCTTTGCGTGCATCGGCCAATGCCACATTCTGCGGTGTGCTCACGATGACGGCACCGGTAATGGCCAGCGTCTGCAACAATGTAAGGTGGATGTCGCTTGTGCCGGGAGGTGTGTCAAGAATGAAATAGTCCAATTCACCCCAATCAGCATCGGCGATGAGCTGTTTCAGTGCATTGGAAGCCATACCTCCGCGCCACAGTGTGGCCGTTTCGGGATTGACAAAGAAGCCTATGCTCAACAACTTTATGCCATATTTCTCTATCGGTTCGATAAGGTCACGTCCGTCCTTGCGCACAGCATACGGGCGCGCATCCTCAACATCAAACATCTTCGGGACAGAAGGACCGAAAATATCCGCATCGAGCAGTCCCACCTTATAGCCGAGTCGGGCCAATGCGATGGCAAGATTGGCGGCTACGGTGCTCTTGCCCACTCCACCCTTGCCCGAACTCACGGCAATGATATTCTTCACATCGGGCAGAAGTTTGCCTACCTCGGGACGTGGTTTAGACTTGAATTCGGTGGTTATCGTCACCTCTACATCCTTGCTCACATGATAATGTATGGCTGCTTCTGCCGCTTTGATGGTAGATTTCATGAAAGGGTCGGTATCCCGGGGGAAAATCAAGGAGAACGAAACCTTCATACCGTCGATTCGGAGATTGTCCGCCACCATTTCGCTTTCTACAATATTCTTTTTTGTGCCGGGATAAACCACCGTGGCCAAAGCATCATTTATCAGTTTGGGATATAATGTCATGTCTGTGTTGTTTATTATGAGTTTTGATGAATAATTGACTGTCAACGTGATGATTGGCGGAACCTATTTTACGTCAGTTCATTCAGACTGAATAACGCTTCTTTGATGTCACCTTTCTCACTGAGGACAAAGTTACCTATTTATTTCTTATGGCAGATGTTTTTATTCTTTTTTTTGTTTGGTTAATGGTATTTTCCTATTGTTACGACCATTGGGATGTAACGCTATCAATGCAAGATTCACCATTTATCCAAACAAAAAAAGACCGCATGACATTGTTTCTAAAAAACAAGTGCCATGCGGTTCTCCTTTATCTTATGTCCTTAGCCTGCATTATTCATATAATTATTTTGCCGGACGATATTTCACAAGATTGTCTTTTGTCGAAATCGACGGAGCGATGTCCTTCTGATTGACAGCCCACTTGCGGTTGGGTTTCTTGCTCATTACAAATTCGATGTTCACACCATTCTTCACTTCATCCCATGTGAGATAAGATCTGGTGTGCAATTTTCCGTTCACATACATCTTATTGATATACACGGCATCTTTGCTCCAGTTGCGAGTGGTCATATGGATGTGTCGGCCATTGCTCATCGTCACATCCACCTCGGGCAGTGCGGGTGAACCGATGTTGTAGATGCCGCTACCGGGACATACGGGATAGAATCCGATACAGTTGAATATGTACCATGCCGACATTTGTCCGCAGTCATCATTACCGCAAAGAGAACCGGGCTGATTGCCATAGAAACGGTCCACTACGGTGCGAACCCATTTCTGACATTTCCATCCTTCACCGATATAGTTGTACAGATAAGCCACGTGATGACATGGCTCGTTGCCGTGCCAGTAAGCGCCGATACGTCCGTGTATGTCGTGAGCACCGGGAATATCCTCGGGCAATTCATAGAGGAAGAGCGAGTCCAGACGCGAGCGGAACATGTCGCGCCCCATCAGATTGATGAGTCCCTGCACATCCTGTGGTACTGTCCAATGATACTGCACGGTGAATCCTTCGGTGATGTCGCCCCAACCGTTCACCGATCCGGGTCCTTCATAAGCCACGGGAGCAAACGGAGTGCGCCAGTTACCGTTGACATCTTTGCCACGCATATACTTTGTTTCGGCGTCAAACAGATTCTGATAGCTCATGGCACGGTTCATGAAATAGGCGTACTCTTTGTCTTTGCCCAACTTGCGTGCTGCTTGTGCTATGGCATAGTCGTCATAGGCATACTCCAATGTCTTGGATACAGACTCTGCCTCTTTGTCAAACGGCACATATCCGAGTGTGCGATATTCAGGCAGACAGTCGTAATTGGGGTTCATCGCTGTACGGACCATAGCCTCGAACGCACGTTCGTGATCGAAGCCGGGCACATCCTTGCATATCATGTCGGCCAAAACCGAAGCAGCGTGATAGCCTATCATACACCATGTCTCGTTGCTGCCAAACGACCAATAGGGCAACATCTTCTCCACACTCTTGTCGTAATGGGCAAGAAGCGAGTTGGCCACGTCGGCCTGCACGTTCTGATGCACAAGATTCATCAACGGATGGAAGGCGCGATAGGTATCCCACAACGAGAACTCGGTGAGATTGGTAAATCCATTTTCCTTCTCGATATTCTTGTCGAGACCAACATATCGTCCGTCGGCATCATCGTAAACAAAGGGGCACAATGCGGCATGATAAGCCGATGTATAGAAAGTCTCCTTTTGTTCCTGTGTGCCTTTGATGCGATATATCGATAATTCTTTCTCCCATTTAGCCTCGGCCATGGCCTTCACAGCATCAAAACCCTTACCGTCAAGCTCTTTCATGTTGAGCGCCGCGCCATCGGTGCTTGTCGACGAGATGGCAGTCTTTACTATCACCGTCTCCTGAGCTTTGGTATCAAAAGTGGCGGTGAACACCAGATTTGGTCCCCATGCCTCTTTGTTGCTGCGGAATCGTGACGTGTTGTATATGACGGGCTTCTTGTCCTGATAAATCATGAAATTCTTGAACGGTTTGGAGAATACCGCCCTGAAATAGATGTGACGCTCCGGTCCCCAACCTTTCACGAGTTTATATCCCGTGACGGTGGAGTCATTCTCCACGCGCAGGTTGGACCACACGCATTTCTGCCACAGGGTGTGGTTGAGGTCAATAAGCACGAATGCATTGTCCGACTTGGGATATGTGAAGCGAAACATTCCGCTGCGCAAGGCTGATGTCATCTCGGCCTTCACATTATAGTCTTGGAGCATCACCGAGTAGTATCCGGGCGATGCGGTCTCTCCATCGTGTGAGAAACGCGAACGATACCCTGCATCGGGATCCTCGTCGGTTCCCGGGTCAAGTTTTATTTCGCCCGTACCGGGCATGAAGAGGAAATCACCTAAATCGGGAATTCCCGTACCACTGAGGTGTGTGAGCGAGAATCCCTGAATGGAATTGCGGTTCCACTTATATCCCGATGCACAGTCATAAAAGTGCTCATCGGTATCGGGACTTATCTGTATGCCTCCGAATGGCAGCTGTGCGCCTGGATAGACGTTGCCGTAACCATCGGTACCCACAAACGGATTCACATAGTCGATGAGCCGCTGTGTGGATTCCTTCTGGGCATTGGCAGCCAAGCACATTGTCATGGCTGCCATCATGAATATTTTTCTCATAGACCTTTACTTTTTGATATCACCCACGGCCACCTGATATTCGTGCCAGAGGTCATCCACATTTACCTTTTTGCCCAATGCATATTTCATGGCTCCATCCCACGACCATGGAATCACCTCAAGGGTCGAGTGATTGAACTTGCGCAGGAAATCGGGATCTTTGTTATCTCTCAACCATACCAAGAAATATCCGGTGGTGCGATATCCATCCATGTATTTTCCTCCTTTTGGACGGTCTTTCTCTCCGTGAAAACCGCCGTTGGCCACTCTCACAGCGTCGGCCATTCCCTCGATGAACGACCAGAACACCTTACTGTTGCCATAGTTGCCACAACCCTGAGGTTCAAGCTGGAAAGCATGAGTCAACTCGTGAAGCAGCACTCCGCGTGTCTCGAAATCCACACGGGCAGTATCGTTGTTGACAAACGATTTCTGTATATGACGTGTGCTGTAAAAGATGTCCACGTATCCGTTGCCGCCACCTTTGGCCGAGATACCGTCGGTATCCTGCAGCTTGTAGTGCAGACGTTCCAGATGCGGGATGCTGTCTTTCGGCGAGAAATAAAGGGTATTGAGCACCTCGCGCGACACTTTGTTGATATAAGCGTCGGGATCGGAGATTATCGAATGATAGATGCGGGAACCTTCAGTGTCCTTAGCCTGATCATCAAAGAAGATATTCTTGATTTTGAAACTCTCCCATTGGGATGTAGATGCGGATTTTTTTGTTGTGGCACATGAACCGAGCAGTGTAACACCGCCAACACATGCGGCAATCAACATAGCATTTTTGAATGTCATAGCAGTATTGATTTTATTTTAATATTTGTTATTTTGTCATTGAGTAAGGTTTGCAGTCTGCCTTCAAACCGCGTTTTTTGTTGGGTTTGCTGCCCATGACAAATTCTATCGTGCATCCGTTCAAAAGGTCAGCGTGAGTGATATACAGTTTGTCATAGGGCTTGCCATTGAGCTTCATGCTCTGCACATAACGATTCTTGTCGCTCACCTTCGGCGCCTTGATGGTTATGCTGTTGCCATTTTCCAGATTCACTTTCATATACGGCATATACGGAGCACCGATAACATATTGGTCGGTACCGGGACACACGGGATAGAATCCCATTGCCGAGAAGATGTACCAGGCCGACATCTGCCCACAATCGTCGTTGCCGCCCAGTCCGCGTATATGGTTGCGATACATCTTGTTCATGATGGTGCGCATCCATGTCTGTGTCTTCCAGGGCTGCGATGTCCACGCGTATATATAAGGTATGTGATGGCTCGGTTCGTTGCCGTGCACATATCCGCCCACGAGACATTCGGCTGTCACGTCTTCATTGTGCTCATAATATTTCTCCGGGAGATTCATTCCGAAGAGTTGGTCGAGCTTGCTTACGAACGTTTTGTCACCGCCAAGTATATTAATCAGTCCGTTGACATCCTGCGGCACATGAAAAGAGAAATTCCAAGAGTTGCCCTCTATAAAACCTTCGCCGGATGTCTCATACGGGTCGAGGTCTTTCTTGAATTTGCCGTTGGTATATCGCGGCGATGCGAAACCTACGTTCTCATCATACGTATTTCTGTAATACTGAGCACGTTTGGCATATTCGGCCTCAACATCTTTCATTCCCAACTTTTTGGCTGCGGCATATATCGACCAGTCGTCATACGAATACTCAAGGGTGTTGCTTGCGGCCGTACCACTTTTGTCGTACGGGGCGTATCCCAATTTCATGTAGTCACCTATGGTCTCATAGTATTTGCATGTGGATGTCTCTGTCATGGCCCGCATGGCTGCATTGCGGTCTATCTTGGCTCCTTTTACAAGCGCATCGGCCAGGACAGACACTGCATGATAGCCTGTCATACACCAACCCTCGTTGCCCATCAGGCTCCAGATAGGCAACATGTGGTGGATGCTCTGCTGCTGATGGGCTATCATCGATTTCACCATATTGGTGTTGCGTTCCGGTTTGATCAGGCCCAACAGCGGATGCAATGCTCTGTATGTATCCCATACGGAGAAGATGGTGTAGTTGTCGAAATCGGCGGCCTCATGGATGTTGCCGTCCAATCCGCGATACTTGCGGTCCACGTCCATATAAATCGACGGATTGATCATCGTATGATACAACGATGTGTATATCATGGCCTTGTGGTCCTCTGTACCTTCACACTCGATGGTGCCCAGTTCTTTGTTCCATGAGTCCACGGTCGACTGATGTATCTGCTCGAAAGTCTTGTCCTCGGCTTCTGCCTTGAGGTTTTTCAGGGCACCATCCGTGCTTACCGATGACAGCGCCACCTTGATGGTCAGTTCCTGTGTATCGCTGTTGTCAAAGTTGAAATATGCCACCACATCGCGTCCACCAATCTCAGGGAAATTGCGATTGATGTTGAACTTACGCCAGAAACCCTGATATTTAGGGTTTTTCATGTCTTTGTAGCCGTATTCCTTGATTGGTTTGCTCAGCGATATGGCAAAGTAGGTGTAGTTGCATCGTGCCCATCCATTGGTGATGCGATAGCCGGTGATGAGTCGGTCATTTTCCACTCTCAGACTGCTCCACAACACCTTGCCGTCATAATTGTATATTCCATGCAACAGATCGAGGATGATGCGGCAGTCGTTGCCTTTTGGATAAGTGTAGCGATGCACTCCCACGCGTTGTGTCGCTGTCATCTCGGCCTTGATCTTCGAGTCGTCCAGCGTCACGGCATAATATCCCGGTGTGGCTGTCTCCGTCGAGTGCGAGTAGCGCGAGCGGTATCCGGCGTCGGGATTGTCGGCTGTGCCGGGATTGAGTCGGAGCACTCCCACCTGCGGCATTATCATGATGTCGCCCAGATCTGAATGACCTGTACCGCTCAGATGGGTATGGCTGAATCCCACGATTGTCGGGTCGTCATACTGATATCCGGCGCAATAGGCATACACCTTGCCTTGATATCGGCCATCTATGTTCTGGGGAATGGTGTCGGTCTCGGGACTCAACTGTACTATTCCGAACGGAGCGCAGGCTCCCGGGAATGTGTGCCCCATACCACTTGTGCCAATCATCGGATTGACATACGATACCGGAGATTTCTTCTGTTGAGCCTGAGTCAACGAGAATGTTGTCACGCTCAACAATGATGAAATTAGCAATAGTTTTGTTTTCATATTCATTTGGTTTATCGTTTGGGCTATTTTAAGGTAATACAATCATAAACCGATTTTGTACACTGAAAAGTCAAAAATTTAACTTAGTTTAAAATATATTTTACGTTTTATACATTACAGGCCATTATTTGGCCTTTTCGAGCGAACTGCGTTTCGTACGTTTGTAGCTGCGGTAGTCGTCGAGCGGTATCTCCACGTCCGGTTCGTGCAACTCCACATTGTGAGGCAGACGATATTTCATGTATTTGATGTTCAGTCCTCGTTCTATCCACTGACTTTCATAATAGGTCTTGATGCCGAGTATCTCTTGGGTCTGCGGGTCAAGTCCGTCGGTATGATACAGGTCTTCGGTGCGGAATATGAGCGGCAGCGCATTATTCTCAACCATATACGTGGTGTAGGTGAAGAGAAAATTGGAGTCCGTCTTCACATGTATGATGCCGCCATCGGTCAGGAATTTACGGTAGCGCTCCATGAAGCATGTACTTGTCAGACGTTTGCGCACATTCTTCATCTGCGGGTCGCTGAAGGTGAGCCATATCTCCTGCACCTCATCGGGAGCGAAGAATCGGTCGATGATTTCGATATTGGTACGCAGAAAAGCCACATTCCCCAGTTTGTCGTTCAAGGCCTGTGTAGCTCCCGACCACATACGTGCACCCTTGATGTCCACACCAATGAAATTGACGTCGGGAAACATCCGGGCCAGTTCCACGGTGTATTCACCCCTGCCGCATCCCAACTCCAACACTATGGGATTATCGTTCTTGAAATATTGATCATGCCAATGGCCTTTCATTTCGAAAGGTACTTGCTCGACTACGGAGTATGGATATTGAAACACGTTCTCATAGCGTGCCATATCGGCAAACTTTGCTAATTTTCCTTTGCTCATTGTCAATATATACATTTAATGTCTTGCAAAGATAGTGCAAAAATTCGATTAAGTGAAGAGAATGCAAATTCATTTATATTATTAAATGAGATAAATGTATATTTGGAATCCGACTGAAAGAAAAAATATGAGTCTATTGTTTTTCGGTTGATTAGATTCGTAATTTAAGTTTTTTTCTTATATTTGCAAAGTCTGATAAATATAAAAACATTTAAGCCACATGATGATTCATATAGCCAATCCAATTTACGACTCGGTGTTCAAATATCTCATGGAAGACGAGCGTATTGCCAAGATTATATTGTCGGCCTTGCTCAAGAAAGAGGTAGTGGATGTAAAAGTGCGCCGCAACGAATATACTAATGGCACACGTGACAAGGTATCAATGTTCAGAATAGATTTTGGTGCCCAGATTCGCAAAGAGGACGGTAGTTTGCAACTCATTTTGATAGAACTGCAGAAGACATGGCTCGAGACCGAGACTTTGCGTTTCCGTCAATATCTCGGCGCCCATTATGCCAACCCAGAGAACATTCTTCAGGAGAACAATCCCGAGGGCTATGCCATTCCAATGGTAACGGTTTACTTGCTTGGACATCGTGTAGGTGACATAGAGGAACCTGTACTTTACGTCAACCATAAGGCTTTCAGCTATCAAGGCAAGGAGGTTGTCAAGGGTTTGCCCAATCCTTTTGTCGACAGTCTTGTACATGACAGCATTATTGTGCAGATTCCATTGTTGCACGGACAGATTAACAACAAACTCGACAAGGTGCTGAGTGTATTTGACCAACATCTGAAAGAGGGTTCCAACCGTCAGGTGCTCACACTTGACGAGGATATATATTCTGACGACAACGATATGGTTTACTTACTGAGACGCTTGCTCGCCGCAGCATCGGACACCAAACTCAGGCACGACATGAATGTGGAGGATGAGTTTTTCTCTGCGATAGAAAATCGTGACACAGCCATTATGGCTCGTGACAAAAAGATAAAAGAGCAAGACTCTTTGTTGAACGAACAGAGCAACAAGATTTCCGAACAGAACAACAAGATTTCCGAACAGAACAACAAGATTTCCGAACAGAACAACATAATAACAGAACAGAACAAGTTGCTAAGAAAAATGGCGACAAGCATGCTTAAAAAAGGAATAGGCATTGAAGACATTGCTCTTGCCACAGGCAAATCGGTTGACAGCATACAGCAAATTCTGAACATGGACATGTAAGTATTATACATTGGCTTGCTGTATCATATCCGCTCATAAAGCATCACGCATAATTCATATAAGGCAAAAAACGTATCGGTATATTGTCGATACGCTTTTTGTTGTTTAACCCAAATCGGTCATTAGCCCCATTTGGGTTTAATATATAATAAGGTGCACTTATTACATTACTTGCCTGCCAGCGGCGATGCCTGTGTGTATGTACGTGCTCCGAGTTCTTTGTCGAGCATATACAGACCGTATCCGTTGTCCTTGATCATCTTCAGGTTGTCGATGATGGTCTGGGCGGTCTCCTCTTCCTCCACCTGCTCGTCGATAAACCATTTGAGCATGCTCTGTGTGGCATAGTCATTCTCGGCTGTTGTCAGGGCAAACAGATTATTGATGAGTGATGTCACTTTCTGCTCGTGCTCAAGTGTAGACTCGAACACCTCGAGTATCGAGTTCCATGTTGTCGGAACACTTTCTATCGCAGTCAGGGTCACATTGCCGCCACGTGAGATGATATAATTGTATAATATCTTCGCATGGTCCTGCTCCTCCTGGAACTGTACTTCAAACCATTTTCCCAATCCGGAATTACCTTGTGAATGGCAGAATGCGGCCATCGACAGATATAGATAAGCCGACCACATTTCCGCATTGATTTGGGCATTAAGAGCCTCTTCTACTTTCTTGTTCAACATAATTGATCTGTTTTTTGTGTGTTAATAAATGTTTTCCGATTGTCTCTGATTTATATGGAATAGCTTTTTCAGCCTATCACCACCGTTGTCCATCCGTGCTTGTCTTCCTCCACTCCATATTGTATGGCGCGCAGATGGTCGTACAGTTTCTTGGATATCGGTCCGGGTTTGCCGTCGGCGCTGAATGTATAGCGTTTGCCTGTGTCCAGATCGTCGATGTAGGATATCGGACTGATTACGGCAGCCGTACCGCAAGCACCGGCCTCCTCGAATGTCTCGAGCTCTTCCTCGGGTATCTGTCGACGCTCCACCTTCATGCCGTAGTCCTCGGCCAGCTGCATGAGACTGCGGTTGGTGATACTCGGTAGTATCGACGTTGATTTCGGGGTGATGTATGTATTGTCCTTTATTCCGAAGAAATTGGCGGCCCCACACTCATCCATATATTTCTTTTCTTTGGCGTCGAGATAAAACTCGCAGGCATATCCCTTCTCATGTGCTATACTGTTGGCCTTGAGCGATGCGGCATAGTTGCCGCCCACCTTGAACATACCTGTGCCGAGCGGTGCCGAACGGTCGTAATCGCGAATGATGACGTATGGATTTGTTGAAAAACCGCCTTTGAAATACGGTCCCACGGGTGTCACGAAGATAAGGAACATATACTCATCTGCGGGATGCACACCCACTTGTGCGCTCGTACCGATAAGCAATGGGCGGATGTAGAGTGTGGCACCGCTCTCGTATGTCGGGATGTATTCCTGATTGAGACGCACCACTTTTTCCACCATCTCGCAAAACAGCTCTGTGGGCAACTCGGGCATCATGATGCCGCGGCATGTACCCTGCAGTCGTTCTGCGTTATCCTTCATACGAAATACTCTCACTTTGCCGTCGGGACAACGATAAGCCTTCAATCCCTCAAAAGCTTCCTGTCCGTAATGCAGACAAGTGGCTGCCATGTGCAGTTTCAAATACTCATCGGAGCATACTTCTATTTCGCCCCATTTACCGTTGCGATAGTTACAACGCACGTTGTAATCTGTGGGCATATAGCCGAACGACAGCCCAGCCCAATCTATATCCTTCATAATTTACAAATTAATATCCAAATATTGTAATTACTGACAAAAGTAATAATAAAAACAGTGTGTTGCAACTATTTTTGTCAAAATATCCAAATTTAACCCAAATCGGTCATGAACTCTAATGACGATTTGGGTTAATCAATGTACTTCGGTGTAGGGCCGCAACAGGTGAGACCCTACTTTTGATGCCTAAATGTCGCGCATGCAAATCCAAATTTTTAACATTTCGTTTTTGCAGGATTTACTTTCATTTTAGAAAGATACGAAGCCGGGAAATGGGAAAAATCGTATTCCGGAACGTGAAAAACCATCCGATTTCCCGATTTTTATACACTTGATTTGTGAAAGAGGCCCTTTTATAGTGCGAAAGGAACCCTTTCGGGAGGCGAAAGAGGCCCTTTCGGAACCCAAGTCGGGCTCTTTTTGGGGACATTTTCGTGATTTTTGAATGTCTTTTGATGTCCCTGGAAATGTGCGTATCGCATATCAGATTGATACACACCGATTTACGCAAAGCGGCGAAATTTGGCGTATTTCGGCCGAGCAATCACCTCTCTCGGAAATATCGCAAAAATGGGACGCAATTTTAACAGTTATCTCCTGAGATAGTTGCGTATTCTTAATTATCTCGACGTAAGCGGGACACAAAATTAACATTTTTCCAATACAAAATAATGTTTACACCTACAAAGCAACGACGGTGTGGCAATTGCTTCTTGCCACACCGTCGTAGTTTTTTGTAGGTCATCCGACCGATAGTATGATAATGTGTTATTTCACGACCATCTTCTTGCCGTTGGTGATATACATTCCCTTTGGCAGACGGTCGATGTCGGCTGCTGTACCCACATACTGTCCGTTGAGATTGTACACCTTGTTACTATATGTCTCGCTTTCCACGCCGACACCACTGATAGAGGTCACGTCTCCGTCCACCACACCGTTGATGTTGAACACTTTGGGGGCCGATTGCAGTGCGCTTTCCGGTTCGGTCAGATACCACATTGTGCCATACACCCTGCCCCAATCGCTTTGGAGCTGATACATTGTGCCATTTTCCATGACATACGAACCGGCCGGCCATGCTGTGTTTTCGGGTTTGTAATAATATCCGTGGAAATGGAGTTTGTATTCATTGTTATCACCTGTCTCGTAAGTTTTGTCCACCTCGGTATCAGCGTCTTCTGTATAATAATATCCATTCTCATCGCCCGATCTCAATGCACCGTTGATGCAGTAGTAAGGACCGTGGATGGTCTTATCGACAGTATGTGCCGCCTCATTAGCACCCAAGTTAAACGGTGCATTCAGAATTTTCAGGGCCTTTTCAGAAGATGGTGTTGTATCAGTCTTCTTGGGGATGTAGATCAGTCCGCACTCGCCGGCCTTAAGCTGATTGGTAAATTCAAAGAGGACCTCTTTCGGATCATCAGGATTGATACCGATGAGTTTGCTCAGATTGACACCTTCTCCGATACCGGATTGTGCACCGCCGAGAGTGATGTCATACGGCAACACGATGGGATTCCAGCCTTCAGTGAATGCGCGGCGTACATAGAGATCCACAGGTTGCTTGTAGTCGAACTTGTCCAAGTTCGCAGCAGTGACATTGTTGGCAGAGATGTAGGCCTGGAAATCCATTTGCATGAGATACATTCGAAAATTGTCGGCGAATACAGGATGGTTGAGGGCATCCTTGTCATCCTTGTTGTTATTGGAGAATCCGATGGTGATATCTTCACCTTCTTCCACTGTGATGTAATAGTTTACGGTGAATCTCTCCTTGTTTTTCTCAAGCAGTCGGGATGCGGCCAATACATCAAGGCCCTGATAATAATAATCATCGATGTGCAGAGCACGACGAGCTTTCGCATCGTCTATCACCTCTTTCTTTATTTTCTGGAATTCACTGTCCTTTTCGGCCAGCAACGGCAGATTCACCTTGTGTCCATTGACCAACAGCGAACCGTTAAACTCGTTTGTACCCGTGTTTACTGCCGTACACGTAATGCGATAAGTACCAGCGGGCACACCTTTGATAGTCTGCTCATATTTACCGTCGGCATAAATACCGGCACAATAGTCCTTGCCATATTTTTCCATAAATAAATAACTATCACCCGGCAATGTCATATCGTCACTGGTGGACGCTTCGACGGCTACTGTAACATCTCGGTCCATCTGTGATGCACCCATCACGTGAGTCTTGTATGTCAGAAGATTCTTCATCGCTTCATAAGTGTCATCTTCGATATGAGCATTGAGATAAGTCTCGTTCAAAGGAAGATTATAAGTAGTTGCAGGAATCTCGTAACCGTAATAATCTATCGGAGCTTTACCTTCCGGCAATGTTTGGCCATCACCCAATGGTTCTTTCATCGGGAAAACTGTATATCCGTCCTCGGCGAGAGATGGTTTCCATTCAGTCTGATAATCATTGAATCTGTTGAAACTCGCATCGTGAATCAAGCCTGAGGCCTCGATATAGAAATTGCTTGAGAAACCGGTCATGGCCTTACGGTAATCTTCCTCGGTGATGAAACACCACTCGTCTTTCAAAGACCCGTCGGCAGTTACTTGGACTGTGTTAATATCATTTCCGGTACTTGTTGTGTGGTTTTTATAATAAAGATATGGTTGCTTCATGTCGTCAAATGTTTCCATATTCTTCAAATAATATCCGCAATTATCAGTATTTCCCGAATTTTCAGTATTTGTTTTTTCAAAATACCAATTAGGGTAAGATCTGTCACCGCCGTCTGATTTCCTATCACCTCTGTCCATATAGATGCTCCATGAATAAGACAAGCAGTTGCCCAAGCCTACCACCACCTTATTGGTAAGGTAAGAATGGATATTGTAAACATCCTTGTCCGAATCATAATCTTTCGATCTTGTGATATAGAAGCGAGTTCCGAAATCCGACAGAACACCTTGCATTCCATAGCCGCCGCCATTAGTCAAGAATGCTTTTGTACGCCCCAAACCCGGACGTGTGCCTGCGTCGTTGCCAATAGCCGCACTTCGGTTGAAAATCAATACACGGATAGGTTCTTTCCCTTCTTTTGTAACTAATTGCTCTACCGGTTTTGAATAATTGAACCAAACAACCTCATCCAATTTCTGTGCGTTTACAGTCTGCATAAACGCGAAAAGGCACAAAGCCATTATATAAAATATCTTTGATTTCATAATAAGATAAGATAATGTATAGTTAGAAAAAAAATTGTTTTTGAATGTTGTGAATTTAGACTTTAATTCTCTTTAATCATCGTAATCACCATATTCATCGTCATAAATACCGTCGTCGGTAGGATTTTGGTGTTGGATAAGAATCTTTGTGCCACCGCCATTATCATACGTCGAAAGCATCATAAAATTCTCTACGTGCATGATGACTACATCTATGCACGGTTTTGCATAAGCTTCTTTTTTCATATTTACTCCCCTAATAAGTTAATAATAAATTCCATTTTACCTCACCCTCCCCTTATAATCACCACTCCCAAAAAATGGGGGGGGTAAAAATGTTATTAAGAACTACTTTTTATCAAAAAAATAAGCTCAAAAAATGATACTACGACGAGTCATCATTTTCATATCGTCGGCAGAGCGATAAGTTTAGTAATTGCAAATTTAAAACAAATTAAGCATAGTTACAAACAAATCCCCTTTATTTTCAAAAATTATTTAAATAAATGATACATATCAACATATTAACACTATTTGCATGCCAATCACATACAAATAGTCATTATCGCCGGGCCGCCACGGGCCAATATGTGCCGTTCATTTATCGTCAAGTATCTTCTTGATTTCCACGTCGGTGCGGGTCAGTTTGTCCCTGCACATCTTTATCAGTTTCTGTGCCGTTTTAAGCTCGGCACACAGAGTGTCGATATCCATCTTTCCACTCTCCATCTTGTCGGCTATCTCCTCCAGTCGGCTCACAGCCTCTTCGTATCTGATGTTTTCTTTTGCCATAATATAATATAATGTGTAAAATCATTTCCTTACCACCGATTTCACCCTACCCTTGTTCACTATGGTCTCTAATGTGTCACCATCGCCAAGCTGCGATGCGTCATACACGGCGCGGCCGTTGTGCAGCGTGATACTGTATCCGCGTTTGAGCAGCAAGTACGGGTCGGCCGCCTTGATGCGATGGCTGAGAAGATCGACACGATGGTTTTGCTCCGCCATCATACTGCGGGCCGCGGTGTGTATGCGCTCCGCCATCGTGTCGGTGGAATGTCGGGCTGAGACAATGCGTTGCGCGGAGGCGGAAGCAATGGTGTCATGGAGACGGTCGAGACGCGCCGTCTCGCGGCTCTTCGTGAGCGAGAACAGACCGGGCAGCACATCAGCCAGACGCCCCAGACGCATACGCTCATACTCCATACGGCGCTGAGCACACCTCGATACGCACTCCGCGGCGTCATCGATACGGGCCGACACCGCAGCCAGACGGTCGATAAGATAAGCGGCGGCGGCCGTCGGCGTCTTCACACTGACAGCCGACACGAGGTCGAGCACCGTCTCGTCACGGTCATGTCCCACCCCCGTAACCACCGGAAGAGGAAAATTGGCAACATTCTCTGCCAACTCGAACGAGTCAAATCCCGACAGATCGCTCGTGGCGCCTCCACCCCTTATTATCACCACCACATCGTAGTCGTCCATGCTGCAATAGATATGCTCGAGGGCCGCGATTATCGCCGGACCTACCGACTCGCCTTGCATGGCGGCCTGAAAAAGATGCACATCGAAAGCGAACCCATAACTATTGTCCGCCAGATGACGACAGAAATCACCATAGCCGGCCGCTTTCTCGCTCGACACCACGGCCACGCGCTGGGCAAAGAGGGGCAGTGTGAGTTCGCGTTGCAAATTAAAAACGCCCTCAGCCTTCAGTCTGTTGATGGTTTCCTGACGTCGGCGGGCCATGTCGCCCATCGTGTATTCGGGATTGATATCGGTCACTATCCATGAAAAACCGTATGCCTCGTGAAAATCTGCATACACGCACAGCATCACCTTCATGCCGCGATGCAACGTGCTACGCGTCACGCGTTCAAACTCGTCGCGCACCTTCAGCCACGTGGTGCGCCAGCACTTGGCCGAGGCCCGCGCCACAGGCGTGACGCCCATGAGGTCCTTCTGCACCAGTTCCATGTAGCAATGACCGCGCACCTCACGCAGCTCGGATATCTCGGCCTCCACCCAATACTCATCGGGCATGGTGGTGCGGACAACCTCCGCAACGAGATTGTTGAGTTCGTAAAGTGTCAGGGATTTTTGCATCTTCGGCATATTGTTTGTGCAAAAGTAAGAAAAATAATGATTAGCGCACACAGAATTGTGATGAATATTTTGTACTTTTACATTTCCAAAGTTTGCCGCAATGGTATGCGGCGGATAGAAAACAATATTTTCGCAGTAAAATTTTTCATTTATATATAATATAATAAGGTATGTTTTTGAATATTTCGTTTATCATTGCAGGAATAGTTTTGGTGTTGTGGGGAGCCGACCGACTGACCGAAGGAGCCGTGACGGTGGCCGAACGGTTGAAGGTACCGCAGATAGTGATAGGGCTGACGATAGTTGCCATAGGCACGTCGATGCCGGAGTTTTGCGTGAGCTTGGTGTCGGCCGTAAAGGGTACGTCCGACCTTGCAGTGGGCAACATCGTGGGCAGCAACATATTCAATACGCTCGTCATTGTTGGTGCCGCTGCCATGGTGGCACCGATAACCATACTCCACACCGCGGTGAGAAAAGACATACCGTTTGCCATGATGGCCTCGGCCCTGCTGATGATGCTGTGCTACGACGGCAATCTGTCGCGCGTGGATGCGGCGGTGCTGCTCGTGATGTTTGCGGCGTTCATGTATATCACTCTCACCGGAGCCAAGCAAGAGGCCCCGACAACTGTCGGCGCCGTTCAGACCGAGACAACACAAGCCGCAATCGAGAAACCCAAAAGCAAGCTCCATGCCCTGTTCCATCCTCAGTCGCCGCTGATACTGATACCCCTCGGACTGGTGTGTCTCATCGTGGGCAGCAACATCTTTGTGGAGGGAGCGACCTACGTGGCCGGCTCTTTCGGAGTGAGCGAGGCCGTGATCGGTCTCACCATAGTGGCTATGGGCACATCGCTACCCGAACTTGCCACAAGCGTGGTGGCCGCCCACAAGGGCAACAGCGGCATAGCCATAGGCAATGTGTTGGGGTCTAATGTGTTCAACATACTCCTCGTGCTCGGCGCCACGGGCGCCATCTGCCCCATGCAGATGGAGGGCATCTGGATGACGGATTTCTCGGTGATGGTGTTGTCGATGATACTGCTGTGGCTTTTCTCGTTCACCAAGTACACCATACAGCGCTGGGAAGGCACCGCCCTGTTGGTTGTGTTTGTAGGTTATTATATAATAAGGCTGGCATAATGGCCGAGGCTGACCGTCCTGTCATGTCAAGGCGATGGGATACAAAAAAAAGGACAGCCGTCGCTTTGCCATGTTTACTATTTGGAGTAACTTTGCAACGAATCAGAACATTATGGATAACAGACAAGCAACACTCGAATTAGGAACCAAACCGGTAGGCCGTCTGCTCATGCAATACGCCATACCGGCCATCATCGCCATGACCGCGGCATCGCTCTACAACATGGTGGATAGCATATTTATAGGACAAGGAGTAGGCCCGATGGCCATATCCGGCCTGGCCATCACGTTCCCGTTCATGAACCTCACGGCTGCATTCGGCGCAGCGATAGGTGTGGGCGCATCCACATATCTGTCGGTCAAACTGGGTCAGAAAGACTATAAAACGGCACAACACATCCTGGGCAACTGTATGACCCTGAACATCATCATCGGTCTGTGCGTGGGATTCATTCCTCTGATGTTTCTCGATGAGATACTCAGATTTTTCGGTGCGAGCGACCAGACCATCCCTTACGCCCGCGACTATATGGTCATAATACTAACGGGCAACGTGATAACCCACATGTTCTTTGGCATGAACGCCATACTCAGGGCGGTGGGCAAACCGCGCAACGCCATGTATATGACCATCTTTACGGTGGTGATGAACTCCGTACTCGACCCCCTTTTCATCTGGGGGCTTGACCTCGGCATACGCGGAGCAGCCTACGCCACCATACTGTCGCAGACATTGGCACTCGTGTGGCAACTGCGTATCATGAGCGACAAGCGCGAACCGCTGCATCTCAAACGGGGCATATACCGATTGGATGACAACATCGTGAGGAACATTATTTCCATCGGCCTGTCACCCTTCTCGATGAACGTGTGCGCCTGCATCATCGTGATCTTCATCAACAACAGTCTCGTGGAGTACAGCGGCGACCTCGCCGTGGGTGCTTTCGGCATAGCCAACAGGGTGGCATTCATTTTCGTGATGATAAACATGGGAGTCAATCAGGGCATGCAGCCCATAGCGGGCTATAATTACGGTGCACAACATTTCGACCGCCTGATGCGCGTACTCAAACTGGCGATGATAGCCGCCACAGCCATCATGACCACGGGATTCGTCATCGCAATGGCTATCCCTGACGTATGTGCACGGCTCTTCACCACAGACGAAACACTCATCTCGCTGTCGGTAAAAGGCATAAGGATCATCATGGTGACATTCCCTCTGGTAGGCTATCAGATGGTCATCACCAATTTCTTTCAGAGTATCGGCAAAGCGAAGATAAGCATTTTCCTCTCGCTGTCGCGCCAACTGCTGTTTCTCTTGCCGTTGCTCGCCATTCTGCCCCACTTCTTCGGAGTGGACGGCGTGTGGGGAGCCATGCCGGCATCCGATGCCATTGCAGCCATCGTCGCAGCGTGGATAATGGCTGTATATATGAAAAAATTCAAAAAAACAACATAGAGAAATCACCAATGGACAACAATAACATTATAATCAGCGTGGGCAGACAATTGGGTTGCGGAGGCCATGTCATCGCGGCGATACTGGCCGAAGCGTTCGGATGCAAGCTGTATGACAAGGAACTCCTTAATCTCGCGGCTAAGGAGAGTGGATTCTGCGAGTCTTTTTTCAAAGAGAACGATGAGCAGAAAGGATTCTTCAAATCCACGGTGTACACCCACATGCCCTTTCTCTCAAGTTCAAGTTTCTATAATAACAAACTTTCGCAAGAGAGTCTGTTCCAGTTTCAGAGCGACGCCATACGCAAGGCTGCCGAGGAGCGCTCGTGCGTCTTTGTGGGCAGATGTGCCGACTACGTGCTGCGTGACAACCCGCGCATGGTGAGCATCTTCATCTCCGCCGATATCGACGAGCGCGCCGCCAGAATAGCCGACGAGCGCGGATGCGACAAGGAAACGGCCATCAGAATCATCACAACGAGAGAAAACGAGCGCGCCAACTATTACAATTATTACACCGGCAAGAAATGGGGACACTCCGCGTCGTACGACCTCTGCATCAACTCGAGCCGCTTGGGAATGGAGGACACGGCGGAGATAATCAAGATGTTTATAAAGAAGAAATTGGGATGAACATAGATTTTGCTCAATGACTGTGACATGTTGTTATTAACGCTTTTGCGCCTTCAACGCGCAATCTTCTCAATTCATTCAAGCCCGGTGCGTCGCTCCACTTCGTTTCGCTTTGCCCCGGGCTGAGCGCTTTTCGGGCCTTCAGCCCTACATCCGATTGGACGATTTCATTTTTGACATTTATGAAATTTGGAGCGAAATGTTAATTTTGGCACCCGAATACTGTGAGATAATTAAGAATACGCAACTATCTCTTGGGGTTATTTTCATCGTATTTTTGCACAATCTAAATAATTGCAGTATCTTTGCAATGCAATCTGCACCTCGGAATTGACACGCTAATTTGACGTGACATATCACACATTTCAATACGCATCCGGGGCGAGCCCGACACAATGAAAAGAATAGGCATAATAAGCGACACGCACTCATACTGGGACGACCGTTATCTGAAATATTTCGAAGAATGCGACGAGATATGGCATGCAGGGGATATCTGCTCGACCGAACTGGCCGAACGTCTGGCAGCATTCCGCACGTTCAGAGCCGTCTGCGGCAACTGCGACGGAGGCGACCTGAGACTGATGTATCCTGAAATACTGAGATTCAAGTGCGAGGACGTGGATGTGCTCATGAAGCATATCGGCGGTTATCCGGGCAACTACGACCCGAGCATACGCCGACGGATATATGCCTCGCCACCCCAACTGTTTGTCAGCGGACACTCACACATACTCAAAGTGCAATACGACAAGTCGCTCGGACTGCTCCACATCAACCCCGGAGCCGCCGGATTGCAAGGATGGCACAAGGACCGTACCATCGTCCGACTAACCATCGACGGCAGCAAGATGAGCGATTGCGAGGTGGTCACGCTGCACGACCCGCGCAAGGATAATTTATAATATGTGTAATATAAAAATCATATAGCTCATAAAAGCCCACACAGGGGATTAATCGAAAACTTATAAAAAACAAACAATATGAAAACGTACTTAGTGACCGGAGCAGCCGGTTTTATCGGAGCTAATTTCATCAAATATCTTCTCTACAAGAAATACAAAGACGAAGATATCAAGATTATCATCCTTGACTTGCTCACATACGCAGGCAATCTGGGAACAATAAAGGACGACATCGACGACAAGCGTTGCTTCTTCATTCGCGGCGACATCAGAGACCGTGCCCTGGCAGACAAGATATTCGAAGAGAACGATATCGACTATGTGGTGAATTTCGCAGCCGAAAGCCACGTGGACCGCAGCATCGAGGACCCGCAACTGTTTCTCTCGGTCAACATCCTCGGCACCCAAAACCTGCTCGACGCGGCCCGTCGGGCGTGGGTGACAGGCAAGGACGACACCGGATATCCCACATGGAAGGCGGGCAAGAGATTCCATCAGGTGGCCACCGACGAGGTGTACGGATCGCTGGGCGAGACTGGCTATTTCACCGAAGAGACTCCGCTGTGCCCGCATAGCCCGTACAGCGCATCCAAAACGAGCGCCGACCTCATCGTGATGGCTTATCATGACACTTACCACATGCCCGTGACCATCACCCGATGCTCCAACAACTACGGTCCGTATCATTTTCCCGAGAAACTCATTCCGCTGATCATAAACAATATTCTCGAAGGCAAGAAGCTGCCGGTGTACGGCAAGGGTGAGAACGTGCGCGACTGGCTGTACGTAGAGGATCACTGCAAGGCCATCGACATGGTGGTGCGAGAGGGTCGCGACGGACAGGTGTACAACGTGGGCGGACACAACGAGATGAAGAATATCGACATCGTGAAGCTCACCATAAAGACCATCCACGACATCATGGCTGAAAACAAGGAGATGAGAAAGGTGCTCAAGAAACAGGTGACCGACGCCAACGGAGACATTGCCATCGACTGGATAAACGAGGATCTCATCACCTTCGTGGCCGACAGACTGGGTCATGACCAGCGCTACGCCATCGATCCCACAAAGATAAAGAACGAGTTGGGATGGTATCCCGAGACCAAGTTTGCCGACGGCATAGTAAAGACAATTCACTGGAACCTCGAGAACCAGCAATGGATAAAAGAGGTGACAAGCGGCGACTATCAGAAATATTACGAACAAATGTACGCCGGAAGATAAGATGGACATAATCTCCGAGGAGCTGAAAGCGTTCTTATCACGGTTGGGAACCAATCCGGACAGCGTAGACAAGAAGACAGCCCACTACATGGAACACATCCTCCGACTGCTCCCGGCGGAACAGGAGACGATGGTGAAGGAATTTTTCGGACTCCCGGGAACGGACAGACTCTCAACGCAGAAGATTGCCGATAGACACGGACTGACCACAGACGAGGCGGACGGCATCATCACGAGCGGGATAAGAAAACTGGCCGTCACACCCGAATGGCAAATGATAAAACAAACAATATAATAATCATAATATGAAGAAAATACTATTATTGGGTTCCGGAGAGCTCGGCAAGGAATTCGTAATCGCGGCCAAACGCGCCGGACAATACGTCATAGCATGCGACAGATATGCCGGTGCGCCAGCCATGCAGGTAGCTGACGAATGCGAGGTATTCAGCATGCTCGATGGTGACAAACTGGAAGAGGTGGTACGTAAGCATCAGCCCGACATCATCGTCCCGGAGATTGAGGCCATCCGTACCGAGCGTCTCTTCGACTTCGAGAAGCAGGGCATACAGGTGGTTCCGAGCGCCAAAGCCGTGAACTACACCATGAACCGTAAGGCCATACGCGACCTTGCTGCCAAAGAGTTGGGACTCAAGACTGCCAAATATTTCTATGCCACAACGTTGGAGCAGCTCCGCGAGCACTCCAAAGAGATTGGTTTCCCGTGCGTTATCAAACCTCTCATGTCGTCATCGGGCCACGGTCAGAGCATCGTGAAGAAAGAGGAGGACCTCGAGAAGGCCTTCAACGATGCGATGGAAGGCAGCCGCGGAGACGTGAAGGAAATCATCATCGAGGAATTCATTCACTTTGACAGCGAGTTCACACTGCTCACCGTGACACAGAAAGATGGTCCGACACTCTTCTGTCCGCCCATCGGTCACGTACAGATCAGCGGCGACTATCGCGAGAGCTGGCAACCATTCGCCATCAGCGAGAGCGACCTGAAAGAGGCACAGGCTATGGCAGGCGCCGTGACAGCAGCCCTCACGGGTGCAGGCATATGGGGAGTGGAGTTCTTCCTGAGCCGCGACAAGGGCGTGATATTCTCCGAGTTGTCTCCCCGTCCACACGACACGGGCATGGTGACATTGGGTCATACGCTCAACCTCAACGAGTTTGAGCTTCATTTCCGCACCGTTATGGGACTACCCATTCCGGGCATTCACCTCGAACATGCAGGTGCAAGCGCAGTGGTACTGGCCAAAGAAGAGGCTGACCACGAACCGCAATACAATCTGCTCGACGCGCTGAAAGAGGATCACACTCGCATCCGCATCTTCGGCAAACAGCAGCAACACGTCAACCGCCGCATGGGTGTGGTGCTGTGCTACGGCGATACCGACAGCAGCACCGACGCACTGAGGGACAAGGCCAAACGTCTGGCCGCAACGGTAATTAAATGATATGGCGATGGATGATTCGGAAGGAAGAATAATCGGTCTGTCCAAGATTACGGACCCACGAGGCAATCTCACCGTGGCACAGAGTCTCGACAACATACCGTTCGATATCCGACGGGTGTACTGGTTGTATGATGTGCCGGCCGGAGAGAGCCGCGGCGGACATGCCCACAAGCAGTGTCGCGAGATAATAATAGCCGTGAGCGGATCGTTCACGGTCACTCTCGACAACAGCACGGAGAAAAAAACGTTTCTTCTGAATCGTCCTTACGAAGGCCTGATTATAGAAACGGGCGTATGGCGGACACTCGACGATTTCTCGTCGGGTGCCGTATGCCTTGTTTTGGCATCCCAAGAATTTGACGAGAACGACTACATCCGCCATTACGAAGATTATCTCGAATACATCAAATGATATATCTCACCGATCTATCCCAACTCACATCAAGATACGCCGACGACATTCACGAAGCCATGCGCCGCGTATGCGACAGCGGATGGTATCTCCGCGGAGAGGAGACCGCAGCCTTCGAGAGTGCTTATGCCGACTACATCGGGAGCTCTCATTGCGTGGCTTGCGGCAACGGTCTGGATGCCTTGACGCTCATACTGAGGGCGTACATCGAGATGGGAGTGATGAGCGAAGGGGATGAAATCATCGTTCCGGCCAACACATACATCGCCTCGATACTGGCCGTGACATGGAACAAGCTGCATCCGGTATTTGTGGAGCCTGACATAAAGACGCTGCAGATAGACGACCGGCGCATAGAAGAGGCTATCACACGGCGCACAAAAGGCATCATGATAGTGCATCTTTACGGCAAATGCGCCTACTCGGACAACATCGGGGAGATATGCCGGCGGCATGGTCTGAAACTGATAGAGGACAACGCGCAGGCTCATGGCTGCCGATACAAGGACACGATGACAGGCGCGATAGGCGATGCGGCGGGCCACAGTTTTTATCCCACAAAAAATCTCGGAGCACTTGGTGATGCCGGTGCAGTGACCACCAATGATGACGAATTGGCACGTCTGGTGAGGGGAATAGCCAACTATGGCAGCGCGAAGAAATACGTTTTCACGCATGTGGGGATAAACAGTCGCATAGACGAGGTGCAGGCCGCCATACTCAATGCCAAACTCCCGTATCTTGAAAGGGACAACGGCATGCGCCGAGACAATGCCCTTCACTACATTCGCAACATTCGCAACGAGCGCATAAAAGTGCCGACAATGGACTATCTGGAAAACAACGTCTTTCATATTTTCCCGATATTGTGCGAAGAAAGAGACCGACTGAAACAATATCTCGCCGACAACGGTGTGCAGACGGACATCCATTACCCTATCCCGCCACACAAACAGGAATGCTACAAACAATACTGTCGTCTGTCGTTGCCTATAAGCGAGAAGATACACCGAGAGGAACTGAGCATCCCGGTGAGCCCCATCCTTAAAGAGGAGGAACGCCGCACCGTGGTGGAACTGCTCAATAATTTCAAATAGAAAATGTATATCAGGGAAGTATCCGCAGAGGAATACAAAGGTTGTCTGGCACGTCATCCACACATATATAATACAACCGGATTTGCCGAACTAAACCGGCAAAAGGTTGCTCATGTGCGTTATCTGTTGTTCGAAGACACGAAAACGCGATTCGGCATTATACTCGGCGAGAAGGATACGGCATTTTTCTCTCCTTTCTCGGCTCCGTTCGGCGGTTTCTCTCCGATAAAAAATCAGAGGCTCGAATATCTTGACGAGGCCGTGGCCGAGCTGAAAGAGTATGGTCGGACGCACGGCAAGAGAATCGTGATCACCCTCCCGCCATCGCTGTACGACCCGCGTCTCACCACACACACTATCAACGTGCTGTCGCGAAGAGCCACATTGCGCCATGTGGAGATAAACTATCATTTCGACTTAAGCCTCATAGAGCGCTATGACGAGATAATCGAGCGCAATGCGAAAAAGAATCTCAAGCGGGCCATGAACGAGGATTTTGAGTTCCGGCATATCGGTACCGACGACCCGAAAGGCATGGCCGAGGCTTACGACATCATACGCCGCAACCGCGAGGAGCACAGTTATCCGCTACGTATGACGCTCGAAGATGTCATGAAAACGACCCGGCTTATTCCAGCCGATTTCTTCATCCTAAGTCACGAAGGCACGGGTGCGGCTGCGGCTCAGGTGTTTCAGACGGCCGAAGACATTTATCAGGTGATCTACTGGGGCGATATACGTCGCTACTCCGACCTGCGTCCTATGAACCGTCTGGTCTATCACGTATTCGACTTTTACAACAAGAAGGGAGCACACATTCTCGATATCGGGCCTTCTACCGAAGGCGGTGTGCCCAACTACGGGCTGTGCAACTTCAAGGAGAGCATCGGATGCGGGGCTTCGACCAAGTGTTCGTTCGAGCTGTAACCCCCACACACCGCTATCTGCCTGCTCGTTTAAATCATAAAAACCAACCCATCAGCCCGACCAAACTATCATAAAAGACCATTCAGACTGTATGTTCAAGACTATCAGCGACCACCGCGCGTTCATCATCTACATCATCTTTGCCACGATATATTTAGGCATGCAGATGTTTCAAGGTTTCTCTTTTCTCGACATCGGCATCTATATGTCGGGCTATCAGCATTTCAGTAACGAGCCGCACACAACATATTATTTGGGTCAATGGTTGCTCACCTATCAACTGTCATCGCTCATTTGCAAAGCTCTTACTATAAAAACATTCTTGGGTATCCGCCTCTTGCACCTCGCACTGACAATACTCTCGCAAACCGTCATATACTTTTATCTGCGGCAATATGTCCGCCCGCGCCATATCATCGCAGGACTGACACTGGCCACTCTGGCCCATTTCGGCAGTTACACAGAGATAAACTACAACGACTATTCCATATTTCTGCTCACCCTGAGCATTCTCGCGGCCCATCACGGCATGACCCGCAGCCGTGCCTTTGCTATCATGTTGAGCGGCGCATTTGCCGGTTTTGCGATATTGTTCAGGATTGTCAATCTCACGTTTCTTGCCCTTCCGGTGATGATATGGCTCGTATCGCTGCGCCGACTGATGGCCATCGGCACACGGAAGATATGTTTCGCTTTCTTCACGGGAGCCTTTCTCGGACTGGCTTTGGCCCTTAGCATAGTCTACGCCGGCAACATGCAGGACGTACTACGGCTCACCGTCATGGACATAACACGGATAACGGGCGGCGCGGACGACTGCCACAGTCTGCCGACAATCATCATCAGTGCCTACACTCTGTACAAGGGCGTCATTCAAGGCATTGCTCCCGTCTTACTGCTGACAGTTCTGATTACGCTTGGCAACATCCATCTGCGAGGAGCGAGACGCTTCGTCGCCAACGCAGCCCTGTCCATCCTCATCATCGTGAACATCTATCTGTGGGAGGCACCGGCCAATATCACCGTCGGAATATGTCTGGCGGCATTGCCCGTGGTATTCCTGTGCAAGGACATGCGGACCGATACGGCATCGCTGTTCTTATTGTCACTGTTCATCCCTGTCGTCTTTCCCATAGGCAGCAATGCCGGTCCGGAATTCTATGGCAAGGACATCTGTCATCTCACATTGCCATTGGCCGTGGGCATGATGGCAGAAGGTATAAAACGGATAAAAGAGAAATATCAAGCGGCGGTGGGACGGTCGCTCAGGCTTGGTTTTGTGATGGTGTGCGCAGCGATGGTTTACACCAACGTGAAACGACCGATGATGGAAGATGGCAATCGCCTGCAATGCCGTTACACGATAGACAGCGAGTTGACACAGGGCATACTCACGACCAAAGAAAATGCCGACATGTACAACCAACTGATACATACGCTCAAGCCCATGTTGCCCGAGGGGAGCTACATGGTTTGCAATTTCTCGATACCGATGATTTCATTGCTCGACAGCAAACCGTATGCCGTGTTCAGCACCCTTTTCACAACTGCGACGATGAACAATCGATATATCGACACGGCCTACAAGCACACGGGACGCCTGCCCTACCTTCTGCTGGACACGCAAGACATGAGCGGGAAGGACATCCTTGTAAGACAATATCTCCACAGCATCGGCAAATTCACCGAGATATGGAGCGACGGACGATATATATTGGAAGGTCCGACGGACAAATGATTTTTCCATCGGACGCAGAAAAGATTGCGTCCGCTATTTCAGATTGTATCTCAAACCTATCTGCAAACTGAAATTGCATGGCTTGTCCTTGAAAACATTATCAATGCTGCTGCCGTTGTCGATGTAGTATTTCACTCCCGGCTCGACGTAAACGCCCAATTTCGGTACGAAATCATATTCCACTCCTGCCGCAGCACCAACCGACCATTGCATGCGGTCCGTGTCGATGTCGCTCTTGCGTCCGTCCTTCTTGCTTGAGGCACTCACGTTGACATCGGCCTGTACACCTGCCGTGGCATACACCTTGAGCCCCTTTGTGCTCCACACACGATAATACACATTGAGCGGTATTCCCACATAGTGCAACGTCTGACGCTCGGTTTGTCGCTTGGAAACAGAAATGCTGGTGAAATCGGCTACCGTGCGTGTATACACCAAACCCGAAGACAGCGCAACACGATCATTCAAGGCATAGCCCACCGACACACCGAAGGTCAGCGGCATATAATGTTTCTTTTTCTCAGTAACATCGGGTGTGCCCATCGGTTTGGCCTTAAGCATATTGGACGTCATGGCATAGTCGGACATCAGATTAACGTTGCCCGCACCCTGCATATCCTTATTGCCGCTCATCATGTTAGACGAATAAGCCTCAATGGTGATATTGCCACCGCGATAATGAACAGGCATCTGTGTGGACCTGTTCACGTTTCGATTCGCATTATGGGCGGAATGTTCACGCTCGGCAGACGGTCTTCGATTGTCGGCGGGGTCGATGGCAACGATATCTTCCGTCTTATGAGAGTCGTTAAGGCCGGAAATGACACCTTGCGTCTGAGTCTCAACGGCAGTGACAGCACTAACCTTGCCGATCGGGTCAATATCTCTTGCCGCTACATGGGCCGTATGCCGCGGGGCGGATAAGGCAGCAATGAACGGTTTGTCGGCGTCCACGATGGTCGATGCCGTCTGAGAGATGGCGGACGGATGGTTTGTCTGAACATCCGTATGAGAGGCTGTCAAGCCGTCCGGGTTTCCACGATGGAGCATATAAGCAGTACCGACAATCACAAACGCAGCCACGACGGCAGCCGCACTCAGCGCGTAGCGTCTCATGACGAGTGTGCGGTGGCGCTTGCGTTGCAGGGCATTCTCGATGTCCGGCCACAGATTGTCGGGTACGTCAGCCTTATAATCGATAAGTCTGTCGCGCATCTGTTTGGTCCAGTCCCTTTGTTTCATGTCAGTTATGTTTTTTATAGTCGTTAATCATTTTGGCCAACATCTTTTTGGCGTGAAAATATTGTGAGGCGGATGTGGCGGGCGAGATGCCGAGCCGGGCGGCTATCTCCTTGTGGCTCAGCTGCTCAAAGACATACATATTGAGCACCATGCGGTAGCCGGCGGGAAGCCGGGCTATAAGGGCGGTGAGCGTCTCATCGCTGATATCCTCGATATCCGGCTCGGGTTCATCAGGCAAATCGGGTATCATTTCTACAAAAGACACACGACCGTTGCGACGCATGTGGTCGAGAGCCTCGTTGGAGACAATGCGTGAAATCCACGACTTGAGCGAACCCTCGCCACGATATTCGTACCTGGAGAGAGAAGAAAATACCTTGACAAAGCTCTCCTGCATGACATCCTTCACATCGTCCATATCCGGGATATATCTCCGGCACACGGCCATAGCATATCCCGAATAGCGGTCGTACAGTTCGCGCATGGCGATACCGTCGCCCTTCATAATGTCATTGACAAGCTGCTTGTCGGTTCTCAACGTCAGTCTTTTTTTCCTTTATTTGTCTTCTCTATGTGAGGGCGTAATTTCTCACAGTAAATCAATCAGCCACACACCTCTTTATATAAAGAACTGTCCAATGGCCAAAATCTTGCATGACGGATGCAAAAAAAAACGTCAATCCGAATGTCCGGAATATAAGGTCAGCGTCTCGTAAAGTACTGTGATTATCGCAAGAAGCGAGAATTAACAAAAAAAAAGAACATAAGTTTTGTCAATATGATTCTGAAAAAGAGAAAAATCCTCGTTATAAAAAAATAAGAACATAAACAACCACATAATTACTCCAAAATAAGTAACTTTGCACCCTGAATATAAAATGTCAGGGCCTGCTATTCAGAGGCTGAGACTTAATGTTTGAAGTTTAATTCGGAGTGAACTTTTATATTATGAACACAACAACAGGGATGAAGATTGGTTTTGATAACGATAAGTACCTTAGTATTCAGTCGGAGAATATCAAGAAGCGTATAGCGCAGTTCAGCGGCAAACTGTATCTTGAGCTTGGCGGCAAACTGTTTGACGACCATCATGCCAGCCGTGTTCTGCCGGGCTTCCAGCCTGACTCAAAGTTGCGTATGTTTCAGAAAATCAGCGACCAGATAGAGATTGTCATCGTTGTCAGCGCTGAGGATATCGAGAAGAACAAGGTGCGTGCCGACCTCGGCATCACTTACGATGAGGATGTGCTGAGGCTTCGTGACGAGTTCGGCAGCCGCGGTTTCTTTGTAGGCTCTGTCGTGATAACCCATTACAACGGGCAGCATGCCGCCGACGCTTTCCGACAGAGGCTCAACCGTATGGGCATCAAGTCATACGTGCATTATCTCATCGACGGCTATCCGCATAATGTGGAGCTTATAGCCAGCGACGAGGGATTTGGCAAGAACGACTATGTACAGACAGAGCGTTCGCTCGTCATTGTCACCGCTCCCGGTCCCGGTTCCGGCAAGATGGCTGTCTGTCTTTCCCAGCTCTATAATGAGAATAAGCATGGCATCGAGGCAGGATATGCCAAGTTCGAGACTTTCCCTGTGTGGAACCTCCCGTTGAAACATCCTGTGAACATAGCCTACGAGGCAGCGACAGCCGACCTTAACGATGTGAACATGATAGACCCGTTTCATCTTGAGGCATACGGCGAGATAGCCATCAACTACAACCGTGACATCGAGATTTTCCCGGTTCTCAACGCTCTCTTCGAAGGCATCTACGGCACCAATCCGTATAAGTCGCCTACGGATATGGGAGTCAACATGGTTGGCTTCTGCATCAGCGATGACAAGGTATGTTGCGATGCTTCTAAGGACGAGATTATCCGCCGCTACTACGACGCTACAAACAAATTCGCCAACGGAGCCGACAACGAGAGCGAGGTGCAGAAGATACAGATGCTCTTCAATCAGGCGAAGATAAGCACTGCGACAAGAAAGGTTACCCTCGAGGCAAAGCGCCGCCGTGACGAGTCGGGTACTCCTTCCGCAGCCATCGAGCTTGCAGACGGTACAATGATAACAGCTCAGACATCGGAGCTGCTCGGTCCGAGTGCCGCCTTGCTCCTCAATGCCACAAAGCATCTTGCAGGTATCGACCACAAGGTGAAACTGATACCGCAGAGGATGATAGAGCCGATACAGAAGACAAAGGTGGAGTATCTCGCAGGAAACAACCCACGTCTGCATACCGATGAGGTACTTGTAGCGCTGTCCGTACTTAGCGAGGCTGACGACAACTGCCGTAAGGCTCTTGAGCAACTGCCTAAGTTGTGTGGCTGTCAGGTCCATTCCACAGTGATGCTCTCTGAGGTAGACCGGAAGATTTTCAAGAAACTCGGAATCGGTCTCACCTGTGACCCGGTGAAGAAGAAATAAAGAATAGAATAGAATAAAAAAATAATGAAAAAAGGAGGCGATTACCTCCTTTTTTTTAGCCCAAATCGGTCATTAGTGTTCATGGCTGTTTTGGAGATTATATTTGTTGTATTGCGACCGTATTGTCGAAGGCATAGCGGGCTATGGCGAGACAAGACGGGAAGCAAGACGACAAATAGAAACCCAAAACACGTGAACAGACAATACGATAACCATCATTCATACCCATTGTCGGTCTAATGCGATTGGGTTTAATATTGTGATATTTTGTAAATTGTATGTTACTCTCCTCCATAAGTGGGCCATAGGTCCACTTCCATCTCATAACTCAATCTTTGTTTCTCCCTCTCTCCATTTGGAGAGAAGGAGGGGCTTCGGAATAGGGCTTCCTTTATAGTAAAAAATCTTTACAAAATACCTCTGGCTTTTTCTTCCATTCTGGAAGCTGAAACCGTCTTTTTTGACGAAAAAATCGTTTCAATGATGTGGTAAATCCATGTCTTTATCCAAAAGAGGCCCTTTTGCATGGTGAAAAGAACCCTTTCGGAGGCCGAAATGGGCCCTTTTGCATGCCAAGTTGGGCTCTTTTGAAAGCCGATTTTGATGGTTTTGGGGTGCTGTCGGATAACTATTCGGCTATAATATATTGATAATCAGCGTGTTAATAGAACGCGTTATTTTTGCGATAAAATGACCGTCAGATATCTCGATTGAAAATATCGCAAGCATGGAGGGGAAAAATGGTAATTTTTTTTGACAAATGCGGTGATTTTTTAGCCCAAAACACGTGAACAGACAATACGATAATTAACATTTACGCCCATTGTCGGTCTAATGACGATTTGGGTTTTAGGTTTGTTCCCGGAACTTGTTTTATGCTTGATTGATTATTCCTGATTTTGGTTCAGTCCTGATGATTATTGTTACAAGATATTTTCAAACCACAGATTTTTGCATTAACTTTGCATGACGATAAATATTGGTACAGATGATAAGTTATGTAATCATCGTTTGCAAGAAATTTTTTTATTCCAGAAGATTGTATCACGATTATGAAATTACATATATTCAATCCCGAGCACGATTTGGCATTGGTTTCGACTGATGGTTTGTTTACCCCACCTCATGCGGCGCGAAATCTCCGTAGGGATTTAGGCTTTCTTCCGGCTCTTTGGGCCGAAGACGGCGACTTGGTATTGGTCGATGATACCGAGGCGGCACTTGAGATGGTCAGACATGTCAAGTCTTTTGCGGCAGATGTTGTTTTCGTCACATTGGCGGATCTCAGTTTACTCAATGCCGATAGCATAAGACAATTGAAAGTATCTCCCTGGGGCTGGGATATGATGTTGACAAGACAGCTCGTCCATACCAATAATACTTTTGTACAGGTGGTTCAGGATAAGACAAGTGTCGACAATATTCGCACGATGAGCAACCGCCGTTTTGCATCCGAACATTTGCTTCCTTATCTCTGTTCGCTCGACAGTTCGTTTGTGGGTCGTGCCGTTTATCTTGACAATCTCGATTCTGTCATTTCCGAAATCGAGACCAATGGAAAAAGTGTGGTAAAGGCCCCGTGGAGTTGTAGCGGTCGCGGCGTTCGTTATGTAGAGCATACTTTGGAGCAACCGCTCATCGGATGGTGCCGCAATATATTGTCTCGTCAAGGAGGCTTGATGGTTGAACCATATTATGATAAGGTGGAAGATTTTGGTATGGAGTTTATTGCCACTGCCAATGGGAGGGTAGAATATAAGGGCCTTTCAATATTCAAAACGGTGAATGGATCTTACGCCGGTAGTATTATAGCATCGGAACGGGAAAAGCTTGAAATATTGTCAAGGTATGTTGATACCACGATTATCGCGAAAATTCGTGATGGTGTCATCCATCGAATGCAATATTTCATTGATGGCAGATACGTCGGTCCGTTTGGTATCGACTTGATGATAGTGGCGGATGATACGCGAAAAAGATTCCTGATACATCCTTGTGTCGAACTCAATCTGCGTCGGACAATGGGGCATGTGGCTCTTGCTTTGCACAACAGTGTGGCCGATCCTCAACGTCTGATGACAATCCGCTACGACGGGAAATATCATTTGCGTATCAGTACTACAAACGAAAATGTGTTGAATACGAGCCTCTCGGTGTAGCATATGAGTGCAAAAGTATCCAATATTCCATAGAAAAGAATAATTAAACCCAAATCATTAGATTTCAAATCGGTTTTGTCTTTATATTTGTCGGATTGCAGACTGTTTTGTCGAAGGCATAGCGGGCTATGGCGAGACAAGACGGGATGCAAGACGACAAATAGAAACCCAAAACACGTGAACAGACAATACGATAACCATCATTCATGCCCATTGTCGGTCTTATGCGATTTGGGTTAAAGCAGAAACCATCGAAGATATCCGTTTGGTTTCTGCTTTTGTATTTATACATGGGCCATTATGCCGTTGATAGATTACGGTTGTTTTATTTGATATTCGGTTCTTCCAGACCAAGCCCCTTTTTCTTGTCCACGACTTTGAGGAACAGTCCTATCACAAGAGCTGCAACTCCAAGACATGCCAACATGATCAGTGGAGCGGTGTAGTTGAGGTGTGTGGGGTCTGTTACTCCCTCATTGGTTGCTGTCAGCACCTTACCGATGAGCAAGGGGAAGAGCCACAGACCGATGTTCTGAATCCAGAAAATCAGTGCGTATGCGCTACCGATGACTTTTGCATCAACGAGTTTTGGTACACTCGGCCACAAAGATGCGGGAACGAGCGAGAACGATGCACCCAGGACAAGGATTGTAAGGTAGGCTATGATGACACCGCCGGCCTGACTGCCTTTGAACATTGGCAGGATGAAAGCAAACGTGAGGTGGCATGCTATCAGAAGCAGTGAACCAAGTACGAGCATCGAAGCGGCCTTTCCTTTGTGGTCAACGTAGTTGCCCAGAACGGGAGTGATACCTACGGCCAAAAGTGGGAATACGGCAAAGATCGATTCGGCCGACTGACGCATGTAGCCCATATAGCAATATGTGACGAGTGCAATCACGGATACTGTGAACATTGAGTATTTCAGTCCGGGTTTCTTCATGAAATTGAACATGAATGCAGTGGCTGCCACAACAAGCATGATGACGTACTGCACGATTGTCACTGATGGTGATGCCCAGAACGAATCGGCGGGCACCTCGGTGAATGTGAGGTTGCACTGCAACATGTTTACGGCATATTTCTGGAATGGGAATATGGCACTGTAATAAAGCACACAAAGGAGTGAAACAAGCCAGAATCCCATTGATGAAAGTATCTGTCCGATATCCGAAATCTTGAAAGGATCGTCTTTCTCTTCTGCCTCGCCGGTCTGAGAGTCGAGTTTCTTGTCCATGAAGAAATAGACCACGAGCATGATGAGGGCTATGCACAATAGCACAACGCCAAAAGCCACTGAACGTGATACGCTCACTTCACCACCTAACTTGGCAAAGAATGGCGAGAATATCATACATGTAGCAACGCCGAGACGGGCAAGTGCCATCTCAGATCCCATTGCAAGTGCCATCTCCCTGCCCTTGAACCATTTCACGATACCACGGCTTACGGTGATGCCACCCATCTCTGCGCCACATCCGAAGATCATAAAGCCCAGAGCCGCAAGTTTGGCTGAGGCCGGCATTCCTTCATAGAATGGTGATACGCCGAGCTGTTCGAAGATCGGAATGTGGTTGAGGTTTTCGTTGAACCAGGTTTCCAGCGAACTGCCGATGAATCCGTCGCTCACGGCATACCATTTGATACATGCTCCGGCAAGCATTACTGCTCCCGAGAGAAGGGCCGTGAAACGTACTCCCATTTTGTCGAGGATTATACCGGCGAAAATCAGGAAGAACACGAATACGTTGAGGAATGTCTCTGCGCCTTGCATTGTGCCGAAAGCGTCAGAGTCCCAACCGCGTTGCGACTGCATCAAGTCTTTGATTGGCGAGAGGATGTCCATGAAGATGTATGCACAGAACATCGCGAGTGCCAAAAGCAATAGGGCTGTCCAGCGAAGGGCTGCCGAATCGCGTAATGTTTTTGTTGAATTCATTGTCTTTATTTGTTTTTGATTTTATTTCCTTGAGTTATTTCTTCAGCCAACGGTCGAGCCAGTCGAAGAATGTGCGCTGCCACAATATTCCGTTTTGTGGTTTGAGTACCCAGTGGTTCTCGTCAGGGAATATCAACAATTCAGCCGGAATGCCTTTCAGACGTGCTGCGTTGAACGCACCGAAACCTTGATTGGCATTGATGCGATAGTCTTTTTCGCCGTGAATGCACAATATCGGTGTGTCCCAGCGGTCCACAAAACGATGAGGACTATTTTCGTATGTCCTCTTGGCATTCTCTGTCAGGTCTTTGTTCCAATATGCGTCGTCATATTCCCAATTGGAGAACCATGTCTCCTCGGTGTCCGTGTACATCGATTCGAGGTTGAATGCGCCGTCATGTGCGATGAAACACTTGAATCGTTTGTCGTGATGTCCGGCCAGATAGTACACACTGAATCCTCCGAAACTGGCGCCAACGGCTCCCATACGGTCTTTGTCTACAAAACTGAAATTGTTGGCTGCATAGTCGATTGCACTGAGATAATCCTTCATACATTGTCCTGTCCAGTCGCCGCTAATCTGTTCGTTCCACTCAGAACCGAAACCGGGCAGACCTCTGCGGTTGGGCGCTACGATGACATAACCGTGTGCGGCCATGATCTGGAAATTCCATCTGAAACTCCAGAATTGGCTTACAGGACTCTGCGGGCCGCCTTCGCAATAGAGCAGGGTGGGGTATTTCTTTGTTTCGTCAAAGCCGGGCGGCAGAATGATCCAGCACAGCATGTCTTTGCCGTCTGTCGTTTTTACCCACTGTTTTCTTACCTGACCCATTTCGAGCTGGTCATATATGTGTTTGTTTTCAAACGTAATCTGTTTGATTTCGGTTTTCTTGATGTCACGACCGGGATTCACCAAGTAAAGCTCATCAGCCTGTGACATACTGTGACGGGTTGCAAGTATTTGATTGCCGTTGTTTGCTAATGATATCGAACCGAAATCGGCGATGTCGTCAGTCAATTGTTTCACATTGCCTTTGAGATCGGTCTGATACATATTTTCGCAAGCATGCCAGCAACCTATGAAATAAAGAGTGCGTGAGTCTTTGCCCCAGCAGTAGTCGTCCACGTTAGAGTCGAATTGCTCAGTGACATATTTCTTTGACTTGTCTGCCAATGTGTAAATACAAAGACGGTTGCGATCGCTCTCATAACCGTCACGTTCCATGCTTTGCCAAGCCACGTATTTGCCATCGGGAGAGAATTTCGGGTTTACGTCATATCCCATATTCAGATCGCCGGCCTGCTTGTTTATTGCCTGATATCGCATCGTTTTCGACGGATTCACATCCATTGTCTTGTAATTGTCCGGCTTGCACAGATTGGTGGTTTTGCCTGTGGTGACATCATAAAGGTAGATGTCTGAATCGGTGGAAATGGCATAGCTCACGCCGGTCTTCTTGCGACAGGTGTATGCAATCATTTTTGAGTCAGGGCTCCATGCCAGTTGTTCAATTCCTCCGAATGGCGCCATTGGACACTCGTAGGGCTCTCCATCCATGATGTCTGTGCCTTCTGTTATCGTTCCGTTGTCCTTAATGTCTGCGAGATAGGTGTGGGGAATGGATTCGACATAATGATCCCAGTGACGATAATTGAGGTCGGTGACCAGTCGTCCGGTTGCTAACGGAAGGTCCTCGGGATTCTTCTTTATACTCTCATGATAACTGATTGATTTGATGAGGAGTACATGTTTGCCGTCTGGGGAATATTTGAATCCTTCAATATCTATTTTTGAGTTGGACAGCTGTGTCTTGTTGCTGCCGTCACTATTCATCGCCCATATCTGTCCGTCTTGCAGATATGCTATTCGTTTGCCGTTTTCAATCCAAGCGGCATCGCTCTGACTCTTGTTCTCGGTAGTCAGTTTTGTCTGCGTTTTGCCATCTGCACTGATTGTGTAGAGTACCTGCCGTCCTTTGTTCTCTTTGACACTGTAATATCCCACCTGATAAACGATGGTCTTGCCATCGGGTGAAGCCTGAGCTCCACCAAGACGTCCCATAGCCCAAAGAGCTTCAGGCGTCATGTTTTTACTATTAAGATGGATATTGTTTTTATCTATCATTTGCTGAGCTTGTAGGCTTGTGCTTGCCATTATAGCAGCAATTGCCAATTTTGTGGTTTTTTTCATGTTGAGTTTTTAATACAAAAACAGATTATGCTAACGGATGTGTTGGGCATCCGGTCGGCATAATCTGCTGATTAATTATTTTTAAAATCCTTTTCTTCTGCGCTCCAGTTCTTCTCTCTTGCGTTGCAGTTCCTGCTGCTGTTCCTGCATGGCTTGTAGTCTGGCAGCAAGTCCGCTCATCTTTTTCGGGTTGTTCTTGTTCTCCTGATACTTTGCTTCAAGTTTTGCAAGCAATTTCTCATCGTTGGTTGTCTTGCGCAATGTCCACATTATGGCTGCGCTGAAGAATAAACTGACGAAATAGTAGAAATTCAACCCCGAAGAGTAATCGTTGAACATGAAGAAGAACATCACGGGCATGAGATACATCATCCATTGCATCATTTTCATCTGTTCGGCCTGTTGTCCTACCATCTGGTCTTTTTGCTGACGCATAGTCATGATGGAGTAAATGACGTTGGAGACACAGAAAAGTATACATGTCAGAGATAGGTGGTCGCCGATAAGCCAGATGTTGGTGTTCCATTCTATAATCGGGTCGTATGTCGACAAGTCGTCAATCCAAAGGAATTTCTCGCCGCGCAACTGTATGGCGTTAGGTACGAAATTGAACATCGCTACCCAGATTGGCAGTTGGATGAGCATAGGCAGACATCCGGACAGTGGGCTGACACCGTATTTTGAATATTCAGCCATCATTGCCTGTTGTTTCTGCATCTGGTCTTCAGGCTTGTTGAATTGTTTTGTTGCCTCCTCGAGTTTGGGTTTCAATACTCTCATCTTGGCCGAACTCAAATAGCTTTTCTTCACCAGCGGATAGGTGATGAATTTCAAAAGCATGGTTATCAGTATCAAGACGATACCCATGTTGATGTTCATGCCTGTGAGGAAATCGAATACATAAATCGTGAACCAACGGTTGATGATTCTGAACAGAGGCAATCCCAGATACACAAGGCGTTCCAGTTCGAGGTCGCTGTCATATTGGGCCTCTTTCTCGATGCGTTTCAACAGACGGAAATCATTGGGTCCGAAATAGAAATCGAATTCCGAAGGTTGCTTGCCGCTGGGGTCAAAGAAAGTCTTGAGCTTTGCTTCGTATTGTTTCAGATATCCGGTTCCTTTCTCTTGCGGAATGCTTGTCAATACCGAGTTTTCGGCAAAATCATTCTTTGCAATCATCACTGCCGAGAAGAACTGGTTCTTGAAGGCAATCCAATTAATCCTATCCTCAATGGTCTTGTCTTTATCCTCGCTTGTCTCGCTCAGATATTTTGTACCGCCATCTACTTTGTGGTAGCTTAGTGATGTGTGCTGGTTTTCAAATGTAAATCCCTTCTCCTGTTGACGGCATTTCTCGTTCCAATTCACATCCATTGTGTTGTAATTGGGTGAGAAGAGTCCGGCCATACCCGTTGTTTGTAAGGTCATGTGCAGCATGTAGTCTTTTCCAAGAGTGTATTTCATGCTGATGGAACGGCCTTGCCCCGATGTCGCGGTCATCGTCACGGTTGAATCGGATATTTCCGAAGGTGTGAAATATAAGTCGGATGTTATGATATTGCTTTCTTTAGCGAGCAACATGAAACTCATATTTTGGTCATTCTTATCAAAAAGTGTCACATCCGGGTTGCCGTTACGGTCGGTGAAATTCTTTACAACGGCCTTCTCAATGGTTCCACCTTTGGTATTGAGGGTCAGTTCAACTTTTTTATTCTTTAAAGTGATACGTTTCTCATTACCTGTGAGTGCGGAATAAAACAGTGCGGTGGAGTCTGTTGTCATCATCGCATTGCTGTTTGTTTTGCTTTCCGATTGTTGTTTTTGTAACAACTCTGCTTTTTGTCTCTCGACATTTTTTATGGAATCCTGACGCATCATGGCTATTCTTTCCTCCTGGGAAGGCTGTGACCAAATACCATATCCAATCAATACGGCTGCTATCAGGATGAATCCTGTAATAGTATTTTTATCCACTTTGATTATTCTTAATTATAATAGGTGATAATTTAATTATTTTCTTTATTTGTTATGGTTGCTTTTATGAAATCGAGAAACAGTGGATGCGGTTTGAGCACTGTGCTTTGATATTCCGGATGGAATTGTGTTCCGATATACCATTTCAATCCCGGTATCTCGACAATTTCGATAAGCTCGCTTTCAGGGTTGCGTCCCACGCATTGCATACCGGCACGTTCATATTCCTGCAGATATTTGTTGTTGAATTCGTAACGGTGGCGATGACGCTCCTGAATATGTTCTTTCTTGTATATTTCGAATACTCGTGAGTTTTGTCTTAGTTGACATTCGTATGCGCCCAAACGCATTGTGCCGCCCATGTTGGTTATGTTTTTCTGTTCCTCCATGATGTCAATGACGTTGTGCTCGGTCTGCTCATCCATTTCGCGACTGTTGGCATCGCTGTAACCGAGCACGTTGCGGGCAAACTCGATGACCATCATTTGCATACCCAGACATATTCCGAAAGTCGGGATGTCGTGTGTGCGGGTGTAGTGGGCGGCTATGATTTTGCCCTCAATACCTCTTTGTCCGAATCCTGGACAAATCAAGATACCGTCTTGTCCCTTCAGTTTTTCGGCAACGTTTTCTTCGGTTATCCTCTCTGAATTGATAAATTCCAGACTCACTTTATAATCATTGTAGGTTGCGGCATGCGAAAGGCTTTCGCGTATACTCTTGTAAGCATCCTGCAAGTCGTATTTTCCTACAAGTCCGATTTTCACTTCTTTGGTGGCATTCTTTCTTCTTTCAAGATAATTACGCCACGGTCCTAGAGTAGGAGTTTCTCCTATTTCCATGTTCATCTTGCGCAAGATGGCTGTGTCGAGACCTTGTTTCTGCATTTCTACCGGTACTTCGTAAATGATCGGCTGGTCCTCGCTTTGTATCACACAGTCACGTCCTACATTACAGAATGCTGAAACCTTATGCAATATGTTGTCGCTCAGATGTTTTTCAGTACGCAGCACGAGGATGTCGGGCTGGATACCGATGCTTTGCAATTCCTTCACGGAGTGTTGTGTCGGTTTTGTTTTTATCTCTTGCGCTGCTTTAAGATAAGGAATATATGTCAAATGTACACACAAGGCATTGTTGCCCAATTCCCATTTCAACTGTCGTATGGCCTCGAGGAACGGTGTCGACTCGATATCACCAACGGTGCCGCCAATTTCTGTGATGACGAAATCGTAATGGTATTTCTGACCGAGCAACTTGACATTTCTTTTTATTTCGTCCGTAATATGTGGTATCACTTGGATTGTCTTTCCAAGATAGTCTCCGCGTCGTTCCTTGTCTATGACCGATTTGTAGATACGACCGGTGGTCAGCGAATTGGCCTTTGTGGTCTGTATTCCTGTGAATCGTTCGTAGTGTCCAAGATCCAAATCGGTCTCCATTCCGTCCACAGTCACATAACATTCGCCATGCTCGTAGGGATTGAGTGTTCCCGGATCGATGTTAATATACGGATCAAATTTCTGGATGGTGATATTGTACCCTCTTGCCTGCAAGAGCTTACCTATTGATGACGAAATGATACCTTTACCTAAAGAAGACACCACACCGCCTGTGACAAAGATATATTTTGTTTCAGCCACGATTAATTTATATAACATTATTAAATACAAAATGCAAAGTTAGTGTAAAAATACGAATTAGACAAGCAACTTTTAATTTTTATTCTTACCTTTGCCCAATAATAAGAATGTTGCATGAAAACTATATATTTATCATTGCTTTTCCTGTGTTTCGGGCTGATTGAGACCGTGGCGCAAACTCCTATACGCAAATCCGGCAAGATAGCAGAGCCGGATTCAGTCTCAGCAATCAAAAACATGTATGTTGACTCGCTGAGAATATTCAGGGAGAATCAAATGTTGCAAGGACTTAGAGACGACTCACTCGGTGTGGTTCACCAAATAGATGGCAAGTACAGCCGACTGTTTACTCCTTTCACTTTTTATTATGACATTGTGGATGATTTGTTTGCACTTGACACCGACTCTGTGCCTGATGGCGTCGGACAGACATTGCTTGATGTGTATGTCAATCGACCCGATCTGGTATGGGGAACACAGGGCATGCTGGAACAAGCCGGAACCATCATCACGCCTGAACCTGAGATGATTACGCCCGAGACAGACATAATTGAAAAGGTGTCGCCTGTGGCTGACGATCTTGATGTAGAGTCGATGGGTATTGTATTGAAACGTCCTAATTTTTGGTCATTCTCGGGTGAGTATAATCTTCAGTTGAATCAAAACACTTATTCCGGCAACTGGTTTAAGGGAGGCGAAAACTCGCTGAATATGACTCATACGCTCAATATTAACGCCAATTATAACAATAAACGCAGATTTTCATTCTCCAATAATTTGTATATGTCTCTCGGGCTGAGCAAGGTGGAGAGCGAGAAAGAACATAAATTCAGAATCGGCAATAACGATTTGCGCTATACGGGAACCATCAATTATCAGGCCATCAAGAATTGGAGCTATTCGTTCCAAACCATTGCTTTTACATCTCTGATGAGACGATATGATAACAATAGTAATAATGTGTCCACTGATTTCTTATCGCCTTTGAAATTGGAGCTTACAGTTGGTATGAATTATAATATCAATTGGTTTAAAGGCAAGATTTCCGGTTCGGCTCACTTAGCACCTTTGGGCTATCATTTCACTTATGTGGGACGTGACGCTTTGGTCTCGAGATACGGAGTGAAACAAGGAAAACACATCGAAGATAATTTCGGTCCTTCATTCAATGCCAATTTGAGTTGGCGTATAATGAAAAACATAAGTTGGAGAACGCGTATCTGGTGTACCACTTCATACGAGTATTTCCTCTTTGAGAATGAAAACTGGATTAATTTCAATGTCAACAAATTTATCAATTGCGAACTCTATTTCTATCCTAGATTTGATGATGGTGTGAGACGCGACGAGCACCATGCTTATTGGCAGTTCAAGGAAACATTTTCTTTGGGATTCAAATATTCGTTCTGACGCTTATTGATTGTTTTTTCACAATTGAATGAGACGTAAAAATTACCGCATGAATGAAATTTGCATTCACGCGGTAATTTTTTATTGTTGTTTGATGTTGTCATCGCGTTGATACTACGAATGATGACTGTCTCTGATTGTTACACTATTGAGCATGAATCTTATTTTTTTCCTTTGAGCATGGCGATAGATGCTTTCAGCGCGGCAATTTTTTCCTCACTGTCGCTTTGCTTTTTGCGTTCGAGGTTAACTACTGCCTCGGGTGCATGTGCAACGAATTTCTCGTTTGAGAGTTTTTTCATAACTCCTGCCAGGAATCCTTCAAGGTGTTTGAGTTGAGCCTCTTGCTTCTCTATTTCAGCATCAATGTCGATCATGTTTCCGAGAGGTACGGCATATGTATCGGTACCTATCATGAATACGGCCGAAGATGTATCTTTCTCGTTCACAGTAGTGATGGCACTGAGGTTGGCCATCTTTGTTATCACGCAGTTGTACTGCTTATAATTATTGGTACCGATGGTCTGTAGCTCAAGTTTCTCTTTGGGTGAGATATTCTTCTGATTGCGTACCATACGCACGTTGCTGACAATCTGTTTCGCGATTTCAATGCATTCTGTGAGTTTGTTGTCATCTTCTTTAGCCGCGGCCATTGAGAGTTTGTCTCTCATTATCGATTCGCCCTCATTGCGGTCGTAGATGTGCTGCCACAGTTCCTCGGTGATGAACGGCATGAACGGATGGAGCATCTTGAGCAATGTTTCAAAGAATCCCAAAGTCATGTCGTATGTCTGCTTGTCTATCGGTTGAGCCTCGCCGTTGATGTATGCCGGTTTTATCATTTCAAGATACCAACTGGAGAACTCGTCCCAGAACAGACGGTAAACAGCCATGAGTGCCTCGGATATTCTGTATTTGCCGAACAGGTCGTTGACCTCTGCGTTCACCAGACGGAGCTTAGCGTCAAACCATTGTGTGGCGATCTTGTTCTCCAATGGCTGTTCTGTCTCGGCCACTGTCCATCCTTTAACCAGACGGAAGGCATTCCAAATCTTGTTGTTGAAATTTCGTCCCTGTTCACACAGACTTTCGTCAAACAGGATGTCGTTGCCCGCCGGAGCCGATAACATCATACCCATGCGCACACCGTCTGCGCCATATTTCTCTATCAGTTCGATGGGGTCGGGCGAGTTGCCGAGCGATTTGGACATCTTTCGACCGAGCTTGTCGCGTACGATACCCGTGAAATAAACATTCTTGAACGGCATCTTGCCTTGATATTCGTATCCGGCCATAATCATGCGGGCAACCCAGAAGAAGATGATGTCCGGTCCGGTGACAAGGTCGGAGGTGGGATAATAATAATTTATCTCTTTGTTGTCGGGATTGTTTATGCCGTCAAACAATGATATGGGCCACAACCATGACGAGAACCAAGTGTCGAGGGCGTCCTCGTCTTGTTTTAGTTCGTCTTTGGTGATGTTTTCGTATCCCGGGATGAGATGAGCTTTCTCTAATGCTTCGTCGGCATTGAGCGCTACGACATATTTCTCGTCCTGACTGTCGGATGTTGGCAGAAAATAAGCCGGGATGCGATGGCCCCACCACAATTGACGGCTTATGCACCAGTCCTGGATATTTTCGAGCCAATTCTTGTATGTCGTTTTGTATTTTGCAGGGTGGAACTTTATTTCATCGTTCATTACCGGTGGCAGTGCGATGTCGGCAAAGTGCTGCATCTTCAGAAACCATTGCATGCACAGACGTGGTTCGACGGCCGTGTCGGAGTTGCGCTCCGAGTATCCTACTTTGTTGTTGTAGTCCTCTACATGGTCCATCAGACCGGCTTGTTGGAGATCGATGGTTATTCGCTTGCGCACCTCAAAGCGGTCCATACCGATATACATTCCGGCCGCTTCACTTATTGTGGCGTCGGGGTTGAATATGTCGATGGTCTTGAGATTGTGCTTCTTGCCAAGCATGTAGTCGTTGGTGTCGTGAGCAGGAGTCACTTTCAGACATCCCGTACCGAATTCGATGTCCACATAGCGGTCCTCGATGACCGGTATTTCGCGGTCCACAAGCGGAACTATCACGCGATGGCCTTTGAGCCATTGGTTCTTTGCATCTTTGGGGTTGATACACATTGCTGTGTCGCCCATGATGGTCTCGGGGCGAGTGGTGGCAACAACGGCGTAATAGCCTTTTTCGTCTTTGTGCACGACATTGCCTTCGGCCGATGTATCAACATTCTGTTGGTCTGCAAGATAATATTTAAGGTGATAGAGTTTTGATTTCTCGTCGTGATATATTACTTCCTCGTTGGACAAGGCTGTCTGGGCTTTCGGGTCCCAGTTGACCATTCTTAGTCCGCGGTATATCAATCCTTTGTCGTAAAGGTCGACAAACACCTTGATTACGCTTTCCGATCGTTTCTCGTCCATAGTGAAAGCCGTGCGGTCCCAATCGCAACTTGCTCCCAGCCGGCGCAACTGTTTGAGAATAATTCCTCCATGCTCGTGAGTCCAATCCCAGGCGTGTTTCAAAAACTCATCACGTGTGAGGTCGCTCTTTTTAATACCATCTTTAGCGAGCTTGTTCACGACCTTTGCCTCGGTTGCAATTGAGGCGTGGTCTGTTCCGGGTACCCAACATGCGTTCTTGCCGTCCATGCGTGCCCGTCTTACGAGAATGTCCTGTATGGTGTTGTTGAGCATGTGCCCCATGTGCAGGACGCCTGTCACATTTGGCGGCGGGATGACTATTGTGTATGGCTTTCTGCCATCAGGCTTGCTACTGAACAGTTTGTTGTCAAGCCAGTATTGATACCATTTGGATTCAACTGACTGCGGATCGTATTTGCTTGCTAATTCCATATTTATTATTATTATTTATTTCCATATAAAACAGTGCAAAATTAGTAAAAATACATGGAAAAGTTGTACATTTGCATATTAATAAATTTGTTATGTATTCAAAAGAAGAAAAAATGATGGCCTTCGGACGTTTGTTGGATGTTCTTGACGTCCTGCGCCAGAAATGCCCCTGGGATAAGAAACAGACAAACGAAAGTCTGCGACCGAATACTATCGAAGAAACATACGAACTGTGCGACGCTCTCATCAAAGACGATAAACTGAATATCTGTAAGGAACTCGGCGATGTGTTGTTGCATATATGCTTTTATGCTAAAATTGCTGATGAAAAAGGCGATTTCGATATAGCCGATGTGTGCAATAAATTGACAGATAAGCTCATATTCCGTCATCCCCATGTTTATCATCCGTCTCAGGTGGGATGTCCCGAGCCAAAACCTCTGCCATATGGAGAAAATGGTGAAACGGATGATATGTCGAAGGCTTCCACAGCTAAAGAAGTATTGGAGAATTGGGAACAAATCAAGCTGAAGGAGAAAGACGGTAACAAAAGCGTATTGTCAGGTGTGCCGGATGCCTTGCCATCGATGATAAAGGCCTATCGTGTACAGGATAAGGCTCGCAACGTGGGCTTTGATTGGGAAGATAAGCATGATGTATGGGCTAAAGTGCATGAAGAACTTGTCGAATTGGAGACAGAGTTGCGTAAGGAGGACAACGATAAGGCTTTGGAGGAATATGGTGATTTCTTGTTCAGCCTGATAAATGCCGGAAGATTGTATAACCTCAATCCGGATACAGCTCTCGAATATGCCAATCGCAAGTTTATCCATCGTTTTAATTATATCGAGAATAAATGTATCGAAAGCGGAAAATCGCTTAAAGACATGACTATCGGAGAAATGGATGAGCTGTGGAATGAGGCCAAAACTTTGGAAATAGAACATAATGAATAATGTGTCGGATGTTTCGTCCTCTTCATTTTCATTATTTTATTAATGTTATTAATGATAATTTATGAGTAAGGCAATGAAACTTATAAGAATAATATTGGCAATTGTCATTTCGTCGACGTTTTTGTATAGTTGCAACGAAACAAAAAAGGCAAAGATTGAGGATGTCGATACCGAAACGACATGCGAGACTCCCGACTCAACTATATATGGCGTTTGCGGAGAAGGTACGGCAATGAACACTCTTCAGTTGATTACCGATTTGGGGGATACGTTGGAATACTCGTTGCTCGACAATGATGATAATCCTGTCAATGTACAGGGCGGACTGATGGCCGGAGACAGAATGGCTGTGATGGGAACGACTGTTTCGGACACCCGAATAGCCACGACTGTAATCAATATTACGACACTTTTGGGCAAGTGGACGAGTATCGACAAGAATTTCGAGATACAAGAGGGTGGGTTGGTCAAGTCGAACGTGAAGGCCGAAAACAATTCTTGGACATCGTGGAAAATACTCAACGGACGTTTGTTGCTCAACAAAGACACTTTTATCGTCAACACTTTGGGGGCTGACTCTCTTTATCTTGAAAACGACACCGGAATTTTTGTGTATAAGAGACAGTTGAAATAAATTCAGTCATGGAACCCTTCAGAGTACATATTCTTGGTTGTGGCAGCGCCCTTCCCACATTGCGACATAATTCCTCCTCACAAGTAGTTGAGATCAGAGGCAAATATTTTATGGTTGATTGTGGTGAAGGTACGCAGGTGCAATTGCGTCGTTCGAAATTGAAATTCACCAAAATCAGTGCCGTTTTCATATCCCATCTACATGGAGATCATTGTTTCGGACTTATCGGTATGATTTCTACTTTCGGTATGCTCGGACGAATAGCGCCATTGCATATATATGCGCCGGCCGGATTCAGGCGTATTTTGGATATGCAGATTGAATTTTTCTGTCATGGACTTGAGTACGAGGTGATATGTCATGATGTAAACACAGAGCATCAGGCTGTGATATATGAAGACAGAAGTTTGACGGTTGAGTCAATACCGTTATCTCATAGGGTGCCGTGTTGCGGATTCCTCTTCAAGGAAAAACCGCTGCTCCCTCATATACAGCGAGATATGGCCGACTTTTATAACATTCCGGTGTCACAATTTGATAATATCAAAAACGGAGCCGATTGGGTTGATGGCGAGGGCAATATGATACCGAATCACAGACTCACCAAACCGGCAGATCCTCCCCGTAGTTATGCTTATTGCAGTGATACCAGATATATTCACGATTTGTCTGAACGGATTAAGAATGTAGATGTTCTTTATCACGAGTCAACATATTTAAGCTCCGATGAGGATATGGCGAGAAAATATTATCACAGTACGGCTCCTCAAGCAGCAACAGTGGCATCGGATGCGGGAGTCGGAAAACTCGTTTTGGGGCATTATAGCACTCGTTATGGCATAGAATCGGAATTGTTGTCGGAAGCGAAACAAATATTTCCGAATACCATTTTGAGTGATGAGGGAATTATTGTGGACGTATAGTTAAATATGTTTAATTGTTTTGTGGCAATTTAGAACTTTGGTTCCGTTTCTCATTGAAAAAGATTATATTTGCAGTAAAATTGGGAATTTATGATGAAATCTATACTTTCAATATTACTCATATTATTCATTACGGTTGGAAATCCTGTTTCAGCAATGTCATCTCCGCTCATAGACATGATAGAAACAGATATTCCAAATATCTCTGTCACAGTAATAAAGTCTACCGTCAGAGTTTCGGGCGCAACCGGAATGACACTGTCTGTGTATAATGTTACAGGTGTGCGCATCAAGACCATCAAGGTGGACGGTCCTGACAGACAGTATGATTTGGATTTACCAAAAGGTTGTTATATCTTGAAAGTCGGAAAACTGGTTCGTAAGATATCAATCAGTTGATTCATTTGAAACTATTTCGATACATAGTGATTTTTCTTTTTGTGGCAATAACCATGTTTTCTTGCCGGGAAAAGAAACGTGTTGTTGTGTTGACAATCGACTCGTTTAGCGAATTACGAATTGATGATTACATGATCCAGACTGAAAAAGTCCGTAAAATAATAAGCCAATTGGTATCGGCTGATACCAATACTTTTTCATCTGAAATTTATTTCAAAAAATATTATCTCAATAATAATCCGTACTTATGGATTACACGTGCCGGAGTCTCTTCCAAGGCAGATAGTGTGCTTAAATATATTGAGCGTGCGAATGAAATAGGATTAAATCCTGAGAGATTTCGTTATTACCGTATCAAACAAGATTTGTCGAGATTGCGCAAACTTGATTTTGACGAAAAGGACAATAATATAAATAATGTATTGGCACGCCTTGAATATAATCTTACAAAGGCTTATTCACTATATTGCGCTGGTTTGCGCTATGGTTTTGTTAATCCGGCACATGTCCTCAATCGTCTCGATGTTGACAAGAATGATACGATACACGTCAATTACCATCGGTTGTTTGATATTGCCATGCAACATCCCGGACGCCGTTTCTATTCTTCGGTGATAGACAAGATACGCAATGATAGCACGATTGTATTTATGCGTGAGTCGTATCCCACGAATAAGATTTATGGCACATTTGCCTTATATTTGCAAAGGCCATTGTCACGTGCCGCCAGAAAGAAAGTCCTTATCAATATGGAACGTTGTCGTTGGCATTTGAACGATTATCCGTTTCTTTACAAGAAATATGTATGGGTGAATGTCGCTTCACAGAGCCTTGAGGCTTATGATGGAGACGACGTATTGTCTATGCGCATCGGATGTGGAGCGACAGCAACAAAAACCCCGTTGCTTACAAGTCAGATAAAACGTTTGGATTTCAACCCCAAATGGATAATACCCCGTAGTATCCTAAGGACTGATATATCCCGCCATGTGGGCGATATCGATTATTTCAAAAGAAACAATTATTATGTACTCAATCGGAAAACGGGCGAAACAATCGATGTTTCCGACCTCACTCATGACATGTTGAAGAATCCTGATATCTTGGTTTTGCAACAAGGTGGGGCCGGCAATTCTTTGGGTAGCGTTATTTTCCGATTTGATAATAATTTCTCTATTTATTTGCACGACACATCTAACCGTAATGTCTTTTCCCGGTCTAATCGTTGTGTCTCTCACGGGTGTATCCGTGTTGAAAAGCCCTTGGACTTGGCTTTGTTCCTGCTTTCCGATAAAGATGAGGACACAGTCGAAAAGATTAAGTACACGATGGAGCAATATTCTAACAAAGATGTGTTTGTCTCTGACAAAAATAAAGATGCCGAAAAACCGAAACTCGATAAAAAACGATATATAAAACATTTGAAACTGGAGTCTGTCGTTCCGGTTTTTATCACGTATTACACGCTTTATCCCGATAAGAATGGGGCTATGCGTGATTACGGAGATATTTACGGTTACGACCCTGTGATATATGATCACTTGTCGCGGTTTATGTAATGAGTGCGCACAAATCAAATAATATGAACTGTGAGATGTCAAGAGAAAAATTCTCGGACATTGTGAAACAATATAGTGAACCACTGTATTGGAAGATACGTCATATTGTTTTGTGCCATGAAGATGCTAACGATGTATTACAGAATGTTTTTGTAAAAGCCTGGAACAATATTCACGAATTTCGTAATGATTCCAAAATTTCAACATGGCTTTATCGCATTGCTATAAATGAGTCGTTGGATTTCATAAGAAAACAAAAGATCTCTTTGTCTGTCAATACAGACCACGACTATGAACTGGCAGACCATCTTGTGGCTGATGAATATTTTGATGGTGACAGGATGGCAGCCCTGTTGCAGCAGGCTATTGCGACACTCCCTGATGTACAGCGCGTCGTATTCAATCTGAGATACTACGAAGAAATGAAATATTCAGATATGAGCAAACTTCTTGATACAAGCGAAGGTGCACTCAAAGCAAGTTATCATATAGCAGTAAAGAAAATTACTGCATATTTGAAGAATTATGATTAAACCTTTGCTATTATTTTACGTCAAATATATTAAATAAAGAATATATGGACTCAGAAGATAAATTCCTGTTGGAAAAATTTGGGCGTAAAAGTCCTTTCAAAGTGCCTGACGGCTATTTTGAAAATCTCCCGTTGCGTGTGATGGAAGCATTGCCGGATGCGGAAGCAAGTGTCATTGTTCCGCCACAATCATTTTGGCGAAGATACAGATACGCAGTCGCAATTGCAGCATGCGTATGTGTGCTTGTTACCGGAGTTATCACCCGATTCTGTATACAATCTTCCACAGAAGAGCAGTTTTGCAGCAATTCAATCTGCGGCAGTACGTCTTACAGTTCCGTTGACGATGTGGCGGACTATTTGATGATGGACAACAATGATATTTATGCGATGATGTCAGATTATTAAATTATATGTTGAGAAAATTATTTATTTTATTCATATCTTTCTTTTGTTTCATCAGTGCTGATGCTCAGAAGAAAAAAGGGTTTAATCCGCAACAATTTGAGGCTGAACTCGAACAATTCATTACCATCGATGCTTGTCTCACTCCGCAGGAAGCGTCACGTATATTCCCACTTTATCGCGAGATGAGACGCAAACAGTTTATGTTTATGGCCGATGAGCGTCACAATCGTTATGTCGACATCGATGATGATAATGCGTGTGCTGAGGCTATCAGACTTCGTGACAAGCGTGATTTGGACGTGAAGAAGATGCAAAAAGAGTATCATGAAAAATTTTTAAAGATATTACCTGCATCCAAAGTGTTGCGTATAATTCGTTCGGAAGATAAATTCCATCGACAGATTTTCAAACGTGTTGCAAAAAAGGATAGAAGAAATTGATGTTTCGTTATTTTATTCTTTTGAGTTTTGATGGTACGTCGTATCATGGTTGGCAAATCCAGCCCAACGGCATTTCGGTACAGGGTGAACTGCAGAAAGCATTGTCAACAATACTCCGGTGTGAAATTGGCATCGTGGGTGCGGGCCGTACGGACACCGGTGTGCATGCAAGACGGATGGTAGCGCATTTCGACCATTCGGAAATCGTCGATTGTCCGCAACTCGTTTATAAGCTCAACCGCTTGTTGCCGAAAGACATTGCCGTCTATGATATTTATCCTGTGGATAATGACCAACATGCGCGTTTCAGTGCTTGTTCGCGCACATATCATTATTACATCCACACTCGCAAAGACCCATTTCAACGTTTTTACTCATGTCAAATACATTACAGTCTTGATTTTGATGCCATGAACGAAGCTGCAAGCCATCTTCTCGCAGTTGATGATTTCGGAGCTTTCTGCAAAAGTCATTCGGATGCAAAGACCACATTGTGCCACGTCACGGAGGCTCGTTGGATTTGTGACGGACCGTATAATTGGCATTTTCGTATATCTGCAAACCGGTTTCTGAGAAATATGGTAAGAGCTGTTGTCGGTACATTGATTGAAGTGGGGCGTCATCGCATAACCATCTCTGAATTTGATGATATTGTTGCAGGTCGCAATCGATGCGCTGCAGGTGAGAGTATGCCTGGCAATGCCCTCTTTTTAGAGAATGTGGATTATTGATAATTATTATTCAAAATTGTTCAATCGCTTTTAATATAATATTGCACATGTGGCTCTTAATGGCGTTTCTTTCGGCAGCGTTGCTCGGTTTTTATGATGTATTCAAGAAAAAGGCTCTTGTCGACAATGCAGTTCTTCCGGTTTTGTTTCTCAACACCTTGATATGCTCGTTGTTGTTTCTTCCGTTGATATTGTTGTCATGGCAAACCGATTGGTTGGACAACACCATATTATATGTCAGTGTTTGTGATTGGTCTTGCCACAAATATATTTTATTAAAAAGCATTATTGTGTTGCTTTCATGGCTCTTCGGATATTTCGCTATGAAAAATCTTCCCATCACGATTGTCGGACCTGTCAATGCCACACGTCCTGTGCTGGTTCTTATCGGTGCGATGATTGTCTTTGGTGAGAAACTCAATATTTATCAATGGATAGGTGTGCTTATCGCGATTGTCTCGTTTGTATTATTGAATAAAAGCAGCAAGAAGGAGGGTTACGATTTCCGTCATAATTGTTGGATATATTTTCTCATAATCGCCGCATTGTTTGGGGCTGTCAGCGGATTGTACGACAAGTATCTCATGGCGTCTGTTTTGGCTGGAGGAATAGGCCTGAGCCGCATGGTTGTGCAAAGTTGGTACAATCTTTACCAGTGTGTGATGATGGGTGTGATGCTAATGATTATGTGGTATCCGTCACGCAGACAGACGGGAAAGCGTTTTCAATGGCGTTGGAGTATCATATTCATCAGTTTGTTTCTCACAATGGCCGATTTTGTTTATTTTTATTCACTCAGTCTGCCCGATGCCATGATTTCCGTCGTGTCGATGGTACGGCGAGGTAGTGTTGTTGTCAGTTTCATATTCGGGGCAATGGTTTTCCATGAGAAGAATCTGAAAAACAAGACCATCGATCTCATCCTTGTCATTATCAGTATGTTGTTCCTTTATTTTGGCAGCATAAGTTAGACTTGAGTCCGACAAAATTGAATTTCGGATTACGAGGAATGCATTTGATTTGCAATTCTCGTCGAATTTGATATGTTTTTATAAAATATTACTTTTTGTTTGTCATTATGTATGAATATCGAAACTAATTAGTGTTTTTTTGTAAAATCTAATTTCACTTTTTCATTTTTATATATTAACTTTGCAGACAAGCAGAAACTATATTGTAAAAACATATATGGCACGTAATATCTTCAAAGGCATGGGTGTGGCTCTAATAACACCTTTTACAAGCAACGGTGATGTCGATTTCAGTCATTTGAAACGACTTGTAGAGTATCAGATTCAGAATGGAGCCGACTTTTTGTGTATTCTGGCTACTACGAGTGAGGCACCCTGTCTTTCCAAAGAAGAAAAACAGGCTATTAAGGAGCTCATTGTAGATGTCAACAATGGACGTGTCCCGCTTCTCATGGGCTGTGGTGGAAACAATACTGCGGCCGTGGTGGCAGAATTGAAGGAAATCGATTTGAGTGGAATAGATGGCATATTGAGTGTTTGCCCATTTTATAACAAACCGTCTCAGGAAGGACTTTATCGTCATTTCAAAGCCATAGCCGAGGCCAGTCCGTTGCCTGTTGTCCTTTATAATGTCCCCGGTCGAACCGGAATCAATATGAAGCCCGAGACCACGGTACGTCTCGCACGTGATTGTGACAATATTGTCGCCATCAAGGAGGCAGCCGGAAGCCTTGAGCAGGTAGATGAGATAATAAAGAACAAACCTTCGGATTTCGATGTGCTCAGCGGTGATGACGCCCTCACATTCTCAATGGTTGCCAGTGGTGCGGCCGGAGTCATATCTGTCATTGGCAACGCCTTGCCTAAAGAGTTTTCCCGTATGATACGCTATGAGTTCCGAGGCGAATACGAACCTGCGCGTAGGATACACCACGGTTTCACCGAGTTGTATTCCCTGCTCTTTGTTGATGGCAATCCGGCCGGAGTGAAAGCATTGCTTCACGAGATGGGCTTTATCGAGAATGTGTTGCGTTTGCCTCTCGTTCCTACACGTTTGACAACGTTGCAGAAGATTACAGCCATCCTGAAGGAAATGAAGATTTGATTTTCAGATCATAATGCAGTACTCTTCCAAAAGTATTCGAATTCTATTTTCAGACAAAGAGTTTTAATAGTTATGCAATAATATTCCGATGAGTGTTTTCACGCGCACATGTTTTGCTTTGATATTATGCGTAGCATTGCTCTTTATGCTTAATATTGTCATTGGTGCTGTTGACATCCCTCTTCGTGATATTTTCGATATCATGACAGGTGGTCATGATACAAAGTCCGGATGGAGATACATCATCATGGAGTCACGTTTGCCCAAAGCTATGGCCGCATTGCTGTGTGGAGGAGCCTTGTCTTTGTGTGGATTGTTGTTGCAGACGGTATTTCGCAACCCTCTTGCCGACCCTTCTGTTTTCGGCATCAGCGGGGGCGCCGGATTGGGAGTGGCTTTGGTAATGCTTTGCGGCGGTGGCAGTGCTGTCTCCTCCATGCTGGGACTATCAGAGACATTAACGGTGCTTTTGGCCGCGTTTGCCGGAGCGATGGTCGTTACCTTTATCATTTTCTTGGTTTCATTGAAGGTCGGAAGCAACATCTTGTTAATCGTCATCGGTATAATTTTAGGATACGTTACGTCTTCAATCATAACCATGCTCAATTTTTTTGCATCTCGTGATGGAGTGCGGTCATACGTAATATGGGGTATGGGTGATTTTGGTAACGTACCGATGATGCTCATACCCGTCTTTGTTTTGATAGTGGTAGTCTGTTCGGTCGTTTCTTTGGCGATGGTCAAACAGTTCAATATATTCATGCTCGGAGATTGGTATGCCCGCAATCTGGGTGTTGCCACCAAGCGACTTCGCAATGTGGTTCTTGTTATGGCCGGATTGCTTACTTCCACCACCACCGCCTTTTGCGGACCGATATCATTCATCGGACTGTCTGTGCCTCACATGTCGCGTTTGATGATGCGTACCGATGATTTCAAGATTTTACTACCCACAACAATATTATTAGGGAGTATTGTTGCCTTGACATGCAACGTGCTATGTGTCCTGCCGGATGACGGTGGGGCCATACCGCTCAATGCCATGACCCCTCTTATTGGTGCGCCTGTCATTATATATGTGATAATGAGAGGTTTGAACGGAGGTAATCTGAAATAAATATTTTGTCTAATTGACACCTCAAAACATACAAAAACAATGACAGAAACAGAACGTATCATACAACTCCGACAGCAATTGCACGAGTACAATTACAAATATTATGTACTCAGCCAACCTGAAATATCCGATTATGAGTTCGACGTGCTCATGCACGAACTGATAGAATTGGAAAACAGACATCCCGAACTGTTTGATGCCAATTCTCCGACCCAGCGTGTGGGTAGTGACATAAATCAAAATTTTGAACAAGTCACCCACAAATATCCAATGTTGTCCTTGTCCAATACGTATAGTGAGAACGATGTGGCCGATTGGTACGACAGCGTGAGACGCGGACTTGAGGGCGAGCCGTTCGAGGTGTGTTGTGAGATAAAGTTTGACGGACTGTCGATATCTCTCACTTATGTCGATGGCAAGTTGGCCCGTGCCGTGACACGTGGTGACGGCACACATGGCGATGATGTCACGGCCAATGTACGAACCATACGCAGCATTCCGCTCGTATTGGCCGTTGGCGACTATCCTTCCGAGTTTGAGATACGTGGCGAGATACTCATGCCCTGGAATGTTTTTGAACAACTGAACAAAGAGAGGGAAGCCTCCGAAGAACCTCTCTTTGCCAATCCTCGCAATGCCGCAAGCGGCACATTGAAGAGTCTGAATACCAAACTCGTGGCCGGTCGCCGCCTTGACAGTTACCTATATTATCTTCTTGGTGATACTTTGCCCTCGGATGGACATTACGAAAACATGAGACATGCCGCCCGGTGGGGTTTCAAAGTGAGTGATGCGATGAAGAAGGTCGGTTCGTTGCAAGAAATATACGATTTCATTTCCTATTGGGATGAAGAGCGTAAGAATCTGCCCGTGGCATCGGATGGCATCGTGCTGAAGGTCAACTCGCTCCGGCAGCAGCGCAACTTGGGCTACACGGCCAAAAGTCCGCGATGGGCCATAGCCTATAAGTTCAAGGCCGAACGGGCATGTACCATTCTTGAGGATGTGAAATATCAGGTGGGCCGTACGGGTCAGATCACGCCTGTGGCTTGCCTTGACGAGGTGAGGCTCTCCGGCACTGCTGTGCGTAGGGCGACCCTTAACAATGAGGATTTCATCCTAAATATGGACCTTCATTTAGGCGATTATGTCTACGTGGAGAAGGGTGGTGAGATAATTCCCAAAATAGTGGGCGTGGATACACAGCATCGTGCTGCCGATGCAGAACCGATACATTTCATCACCCACTGTCCCGAGTGCGGCACACCGCTTGTCAGATATGAGGGTGAGGCCGCACATTACTGTCCCAACGATACTGGATGTCCGCCACAGGTGAAGGGTCGCATCGAGCATTTCATTGCCCGCAAAGCGATGGATATCGAGTCTTTAGGTCCCGAGACCGTTGACGATTACTATCGCAGCGGACTGATCCGTAATGTGGCTGATCTGTACGATATCAAGGTGGAGGATATCAATGGCTCAGGCAATCGTGAACGCTCTGCGCGAAAAGTGGTGCAGGGTATCGAGGCTTCAAAGTCGGTACCCTTCGAACGTGTGGTATTCGCTCTCGGCATCAGGTTTGTGGGCGAGACTTCTGCAAAGATGTTGGCCCGTCATTTCCGTGACATACATTCGTTGATGAACGCCTCGCTGCAACAGCTCATAGCGGTCGATGGTGTAGGCGAGGTGATAGCCGGAAGCGTTATCAATTATTTCCGGAATCAGGAGAACCGCACCATCGTGCAGCGTCTTATCGATTATGGTTTGAAGATGAAACTCGACGACAGCGAGGTCGAAGGAATGACCGACAAGCTTGTGGGCAAGAACGTTGTCATCAGTGGCGTTTTCCATAAACACAGTCGTGATGAGTACAAGTCGATGATTGAGCGCAATGGTGGCAAGAATGTGGGTTCGATAAGCAAAAAGACATCGTTCATCCTTGCTGGAGAGAATATGGGTCCGTCAAAACTGGTCAAGGCTCAACAGTTGGGCATAGAGCTGATTGACGAGGATGCGTTCTTGGCAATGTTGGAATAATTGTTTTAACACAAGGTAACGTCATGAAGATTGTAGTATCGCATGAAATAGAGCAGGTCTGTGAGTCGTTTGTAGGAGCCTGCATTGAGGCAACGGTGACCAATACACCTTATTCGACAACTCTTTGGGACGAGATAAAGGTGAGATGTGATGAATTCAAGAACATGTATACCACCGAAACGCTCAAAGATATTCCGGCTATACTTGCCACACGCCGAGTCTACAAGACTTGCGGCAAGGACCCTTCGCGCTACCGTCCGGCAGCAGAGGCTCTGTTGCGACGTGTATTGCAGGGTAAAGATCTCTATCAGGTTGACACCATTGTCGATATTACCAATTTGGCCAGTATGGTCAGCGGATATAGTCTGGGCGCTTTCGATGTGGATATGATATCCGGAGATACGCTCACATTGGGTATCGGGCGTGAGGGAGAACCTTACGAAGGCATTGGTCGGGGCATGCTCAATATTGCCCGACTGCCGGTCTATCGTGACAATATCGGTGGGGTAGGCACACCGACAAGTGATAACGAACGAACCAAAATCAATATTCATACTCGCCGTCTGTTGGTATTGATCAATGGATATGACGGCAACGAGGATGCCGTGCGTACGACAGCTGTCAATATTGTGAGAATGCTCAAAGATTATTGCGAGGCGCACGATGCAAGTTATTTTATTTATAAATGTGACAACAAACAATAACGTATTATGGGAATAGTCATTGGAATAGATGTTGGAATTAGTACGACCAAGATTGTCGGTATCAATGAAAACGGTAAGGTTCTTTCGCCAATAAGAATCCGTGCCACCGACCCCGTAGCTTCACTTTATGGAGCATTCGGCAAGTATCTATATGACAATAAGATACACTTGGAGAACGTAGAGAAGGTTATGCTCACCGGTGTTGGTAGTGCCTACATCAATGCACCTGTTTACGGCTTGCCCACAGGCAAGGCGGAGGAGTTTATCGCCAACGGTCTGGGTGCTCGTTATGAATCAAACATCGACCGTATGATGGTGGTCAGCATGGGCACGGGTACATCCATTGTCAAGTGCGACGGCGACCATATCGACCATATCGGAGGTATCGGTATCGGAGGAGGAACGCTGCAAGGCCTCTCCCGGTTGTTGCTCAACACGGATGACATCAATCAGGTTGCATCTATGGCCGAACACGGCGACATATCCCTCATCAATGTGTTGATAAGCGACATCAGTACCAATCCGTTGCCGGGATTGCCTATGGACGCCATCGCTTCGCTTTTTGGTAATGCCAAGAGTGATGCCACACGAGACGACATAGCTCTCGGACTGATATGGATGGTGTTACAATCCATTTGCAGCGCATCTATTCTGTCTTCATTGGGAAGTGGAATCAAGGAATTTGTGATGATAGGCAATCTCACGCTTTTGCCGCAATGCAAACGTGTATTCCCTGCAACCGAGAAACTTTACGGCGTCAAATTCAGAATACCCGAGTACTCCGAATTCTGTACGGCCATAGGTGCAGCACTGTGTTATATCAACGACAAGTCTCACTGATTTTCGTAAAATCGGTGGGTCCTGAATTAATGCATAAATATGCAATTCGTTTTGCATATTTATGCATTAATTTTCTCCTAAACTCTCTGAGAATCGCATCATTTCGCACGAAGAATTTCTTTTTTGTAAATACGCGAGTTTTGAGAGGGTTTGCACATCTGTCTGATAGTCAATAATATATCGCGCCTAATGACTTGATTGTAAACATATTTTAACAAAAATTCTTCCTAATTTAGGCAAAATTGGGCCAAAAATGACTTCCAAAAGTGCCCAACTTTGGTTCCAAAAGGAGCCTTTTCGCATTCTGAAAGGATTCCTTTCGCATGATGAAAGGGCCACTTTGGGAAATTCGACGTGTTACAGTGGGGTGATAACACCTATTTTGGAGCCTCCGTTTTTCTATTTTGCGATTTTGTTTTGTCAAAATTTTTTACTTTTGGAATTGCATGTTTATGCATTTTTTCGCGTTTTAGGTAATTAATTATATTCCAAAAAAATTCCACGAATGTTGGGAGGGTGTTGCAGAACCTCCAAAATCTCAAGAATCAATTTTGCAATGTATTGGTTTCCAATCGCTCTCTTTTTGAAAGTATAGACAAAAATGGATTTCAGCGACATCCTCCTTACACCGCCTTTTTCCTGAATATCTCTTTATATAAAATAAAAATAAAGGGCCGCACCAGTTTGCGACCCTTCGTATGAATTAATATTTGTACAATTTACTAATTTCGAGTTCATGTTAAACCCAAATCGGTTATCAGAGCTCATGGCTGTTTTGGGTTAAATGATGTGAGTTATGCCAAGAACGAACAACATCACATAACCTAAGACAAGTCCTATCACACCCATTGTCAGACCTATTTTCATCATTTCGTTCTGTTTCACCAGTCCTGTGGAATGAGCGATGGCGTTTGGCGGTGTGCTTATCGGCAATGTCATGGCCACTGATGCTGCAATAGCGATACCGATGAGGACGGTAGGTGTGCCACCAATCTTGTCGAGTGACGTTCCCATACCCTTGCAGACAACAGCGAGGATAGGTACGAGCAAGGCCGCCGTGGCAGTGTTTGAGATGAAATTGGAAAGAATGTAGCAGATGATACCCGAGGTGATGAGTATGGCTACTGCCGACCATGTGTTGAACGGTATGCTCTTGATTACGTTCTCTGCCAGTCCCGACTCATTGAGGGCGAGACCGAGGGCAAAACCTCCGGCAACCATCCAGATTACGCTCCAGTTGATTTCCTGAAGGTCTCTAGCTTTGATTACACCTGTGAATGCAAATATCGCAATAGGAATCATGGCTACGGTATTGGCTCCCACACCGGTCCAACGGTCGAGAATCCATAGCAGAACAGTCAGCACGAATGTAGCGGCCACAACCACTGTGCGCCAGTTGTGTTGTACATTGCCTTCTATTTCAATATTTATGGTCTTTTTCTTGAATGGGAACATGTATTTCAGAAGGAACCAGCCAATTAACAATAAAATCAGCGCAAGCGGGGTCATAAACATCATCCAGTCTCCAAAACCGAGACCCATGTTCAGACCGTTGGGATCGTTGAGGTATTTCAGTGCGATGGCATTGGGAGGTGTACCGATGATGGTGCCCATACCGCCTATATTGGCAGCCACGGGTATGGACAGTGTCAGAGCGACACGTCCTTTGCCTTCGGGCGGCAATGCCTTGAACACAGGTGTGAGGAATGTGAGCATCATGGCTGCTGTGGCCGTGTTGCTGACGAACATGGAGAATACGCCTGTTATAAGAATGAATCCCAAAAGCACATTCTCACTCTTTGTACCGAACGGTTTGAGCAAAGTGCGTGCCAATAGAACGTCGAGTCCCGATTTCGTCGCGGCAATGGCCAGGACAAAACCTCCCAGGAACAGGATGATGATCGGGTCGGCAAAGGTGGCCATGAGTGCTTTGTGATTCAACAATTCGCTTTTGTCAATGTCTGAAATCAAAAAGTTGAGAGCATTGTCTGAGGTCGTGATTAGGAGAATGCTGATCAGTGAGACGGATGTGGCCCAAGGTGATATGGCTTCGGTCACCCACAGTATGGTAGCAAAAGCAAAAATCGAAATGATGCGTTTTTGAATGACTGTAAGCCCTTCGATTCCGAAAGAATCGACAGGCATAAACCAAATTATTGCCATTGCAATAACAGCAATGGCGAACATGATAGCTTTCTTGATTCTGAAACTACCATCAAGAGTGTATCTTTTTTCTGTTGACATATATAATTAATTTGTTTATTAGGTTTTGAAAAACGGTCACAAAGATATATCAAAAAAATCTATGGGTGAAATTTTTTATGTTTTATTTATAAAATAACAAATCAACAATAGTAAAATTTTGTTTTAATATTTTATTGGATAATGTTTGGTGAAATATTTGCATTGTACTAATTTTGTACCATTGTTTGTTGTTTGAGACAATTATTATAATGTGAGATGTTATCTGAGACAATTGGGAAAATAGTTTGTTTTTTGGCTTTCACGCTTTGTCTGTTTCTTACGGCGTGTGGAGGTGTGGCCCATCAACAGTCACAAGAGATAGGTGATACCTTGAATCTCAAGTATGCGGAAAATATTGAGATCGTAAGATATCATGATTATAATGTTGTCACTCTTTCCGACCCCTGGCACGATGGACGAATCTTAGACACCTATGTGTTGGTGGATAGAAAGGATTCTGCCAAAATAGTATCCTTACCTCAAGGGCATGTCATTTATACTCCCGTGCAGAGTTGTGTCGTTTTCACATCTCCTCATTGCCAACTACTTCAATGGTTTGGGGCCGAAGAAAAGATAAAAGGTGTTTGCGACCTGAAATATATGAACGTCTCATATATTAAAAAGAATGTGGCAGACGGAAATATCATGGATTGTGGCGATGGAATGATGCCGGACAAAGAAAAAATTGTGGAACTCAATCCTCAAATCATCCTTTCGTCTCCGTATGAGAACAAAAATGATCTCTTGTCACACAATGATGGCACTCAGGTGGTGGCATGTGCCGATTATATGGAAACATCGGCATTGGGTAGGGCGGAATGGATGAAATTTTATGGCATGCTTTTCGGTTGCGAACACAAGGCCGACTCACTGTTTCATGTTGTGGACAGTTGTTACAACTCATTGAAGACAATAGCCCGTAACGCTATTTCCACACGTTCGGTGCTCACCGAACGCAAAACAGGAGCGGTGTGGTATTGTCCCGGCGGACGCAGTTCTACTGCAAAACTCATAGCCGATGCCAATGGTCGTTACGTGTTTGCGGACGATGAGCATAGCGGTTCGCTGGCTTTGTCACCCGAGCATGTGCTTGACAAGGCGGGCGATGCCTGTGTGTGGTTGTTTATGTATAATAAACCGTCTGATGTTTCGAGGCAGAATCTTATAAGTGAATTCGGAGGCTATGTCAATATCAAGGCTTATCGTATAGGAAATGTTTTTGGCTGTAACAGTATGGTCAAACCATATTTTGAGGAAATGTCTTTTCGTCCGGATTATGTCTTAAAAGATTTGATACAAATCATACATCCCGAATTAAAAACAGGAAAACTGAGATACTATGACAGAATATCAGCTTATTGGAAATAGAACAACAAACAAAAATTTTTAGCAAAATCATTTTTCTTCATCAAAATGTAATCGGAATGTTGGAAAATAAAAAGTCAGTTCTGCATCAATAAATTCTTGAAAACTTGGTTAATTATAAAAATAGTATTAACTTTGCAACAATATTTAAATATGTAATAAAGTAGTTCGTGTTTTTATGAAGAAATTAATTTCCCCGTTTATTATTGTTCTGATATTGGCAGCATTGTTTGACAGTTGCTCAAGTTCAAAGAATGTAACATATTTTCAAAACGTAGACAATGTTGATTTGACAGCATCCCGTGGCTTGTACGATGCCAAGATCATGCCAAAGGATATGCTTTCGATAACAGTCAATACGATCGATCCGAATGTTTCCAAGTTGTTCAATCTGTACACAGGTTCTGCAAGCGGTGCCACAAACAGTATGGGGCAAGGATATCTGGTGGACAATAATGGTAATATAAATTTCCCAATTGTAGGTAGTATTCATGTTGCGGGACTTACCAAAGGACAATGCGAGGATTTGATTCGTGATAAGATCATGCCTAACATGTCGGCAACCGAAAATCCAGTGGTGACGGTCAGAATGGCAAGTTTCCGTGTGACTGTTTTAGGCGAGGTTGCAAGTCCGAGCGTTATTCCTGTGACATCCGAGAAGATGAGTGTGCTTGAAGCATTGGCTCAGGCCGGAGACCTCACCATCTACGGTAAACGTGACAATGTGTTGTTGATTCGTGAAGACCAGTCCGGACAAAAGGTCATGCATCGTTTGAATTTGAAGGATGCTGAATTGATCAACTCTCCGTATTATTACTTACAACAGAATGACGTCCTGTATGTTGAGCCAAACAAGGCGAAAGCTTCGACATCTTCCGTCAGTACAATAACAACATTCTGGGTTAGTACTGTCAGTGCATTGGCATCGTTAACCTCTCTGATTGTCAATTTGGTACGATGAATTCATTACTAAGCGTTGGGCATTTCTATTTTATGTCTGACGCTTAATTTTATATATTAAGACAATTAAAAGAATATGTGTGGTATTGTCGGTTATTTAGGACATAAAGATGCTTTTCCGATTTTGATAAACGGATTGCGTAGGTTGGAATATCGTGGATACGATAGTGCAGGTGTCGCGTTGATGAACAATCAATCATCTCTTAATGTTTACAAGACTAAAGGTAAGGTTTCTGATCTTGAGGAATTTTGTAATGATAAAGATATCTCAGGCTCAATCGGTATCGCCCATACTCGATGGGCTACCCATGGCGAACCTTCATCGCGGAATGCACATCCTCATTATTCGGAATCACACAACTTGGCAATAATCCACAATGGTATAATCGAGAATTATAGCGACATCAAGCGCAATCTGATAGCAAAAGGTGTTCATTTTACATCCGATACCGACACAGAGGTGCTTGTGCAGTTGATCGAGTATGTACAGAAAAAGAAAAATCTGGACCTGCTCACCGCCCTTCAAATATCTTTGCATCAGATAATAGGAGCTTACGCCATTGCTTTGCTGGATAAGAACCATCCCGACAGAATTATTGCAGCCAGAAAGCAAAGTCCTCTTGTTGTAGGAATAGGCGATAACGAATTCTTTTTGGGTTCGGACGCATCTCCACTGATTGAATATACAGACAAGGTGGTGTATCTCGAAGATGGCAATATCGCAGTGATGCAACTCGGTCGGGAATTGGAAGTGGTCAATATTCACAACCGTAAACTCAGTCCGGAAATACAAACGGTGGATCTCAATCTCGGTCAGATAGAAAAGGGCGGATTTCCGCATTTCATGCTTAAGGAGATATTCGAACAACCCGAATGTATATCCAATTGTATGAGGGGACGTGTGGGTATGGATGATTTTGATGTTACATTGAGCGCCATCATCGATAACAAGGACCGTCTGCTCAAGGCCCACCGTATTATTATTGTTGCATGTGGCACCTCATGGCATGCCGGATTGATAGGTAAGTATCTGATCGAGAATTTCTGTCGCATACCGGTTGTGGTGGAATATGCAAGTGAGTTCAGATACAGCAACCCTGTGGTTTCGGACAATGATATCGTGATTGCTATATCACAAAGTGGTGAGACGGCCGATACATTGGCGGCTGTGGAGATAGCCAAAAGTAAAGGCGCATTCATCTATGGTGTTTGCAACGCTGTTGGTTCAAGCATACCTCGTGTTACAAATACGGGAAGTTACATCCATGTAGGACCGGAAATCGGTGTGGCATCGACAAAGGCATTCACAGGTCAGGTCACTGTTCTTGTGATGTTCGCTTTGGCTTTGGCAAAAGCTAAGAATACAATCAGTGTTGAAAATTACTCAACCATCGTAAAAGAATTGTGCAGCATACCGGAAAAGATGAAAGAGGTACTCAAACTTAATAATAGAATAGCCGACCTCAGCCGTATGTTCACCTATGCTCATAATTTCCTGTATCTCGGCCGTGGATACGGTTATCCGGTCGCATTGGAAGGAGCGTTGAAACTCAAGGAAATAAGTTACATCCACGCCGAAGGATATCCGGCAGCAGAGATGAAACATGGTCCGATAGCTCTCATCGATTCGGATATGCCGGTTGTCGTTATTGCAACACATAATGCAATGTATGAGAAAGTGCTGAGTAATATTCAGGAAATCAAAGCCCGCCATGGCAAGGTAATAGCTTTGGTAAGCAATGGCGATGAAACTATCAGCCGTATTGCGGACGAAGTGATTGAACTGCCTGATACTATCGAATGTCTTGAACCTCTCATATATACTATCCCATTGCAATTATTGGCATATCATGTCGCCGTATGCAAGGGTAAGAATGTAGATCAACCCAGAAACTTGGCCAAATCGGTCACCGTTGAATGATTTTTCAAGATGAACATATTCATTAATTAAATAAAAACACGAAGATTGTGGAACCGTTAAAACATGAGTGTGGCGTAGCAATGATAAGATTGCTCAAACCGTTGACATATTATCAAGAAAAATATGGTACATGGATGTTTGGTTTGAACAAACTCTATCTGATGATGGAGAAACAGCACAACCGCGGACAGGAAGGTGCCGGTATCGCCTGTGTCAAATTGAACGACACTCCGGGACAGGAATATATGTTTCGCGAACGTGCCGAGGGAAAAGATGCCATAACAGAGATTTTCGGATATGCTCACTGTGGTTTGAAAGATCTTACATCCGAACAACTCAGAGATGCGGATTTTGCAAACAAAAATCTTCCTTTTGCCGGTGAGTTGTATATGGGACATCTTCGCTATTCTACCACCGGAAAAAGCGGTCTTTCTTACGTGCATCCATTCTTGAGACGAAACAATTGGCAGGCGAAGAATCTGTGTCTGTGTGGCAATTTCAATATGACGAATATCGAAGAAATATTCGATAAATTGACTCTTCAGGGCCAATGCCCGCGAATTTATAGTGATGCTTACATCATGCTTGAACTCATGGGCCATCGTTTGGACAGAGAGGTTGAACGAAATTTTGTGAGAGCTAAAGAACTTGGACTGAAAGACCGCGAAATCACACATTATATTAATGATAATGTCATAATGAGCAATGTATTGAAAAGCTCTATGGCTGATTTTGATGGTGGATATGTGGTTTGTGGTCTTACGGGGAGTGGCGAGATGTTTTCCATGCGCGATCCGTGGGGTATACGTCCTGCTTTTTATTATAAAAACGATGAGTTTGTGGCTCTTGCCAGTGAACGACCAGTCTTGCAGACAACGTTCGATCTTGAATGTGAGGATATCAAGGAACTGATGCCCGGACATGCAATGTTTGTGAGACGCAACGGTGATTTCAGTATAGAGGAAGTGATTCCTCAACGTGGTGATTCTGCCTGTTCATTCGAACGAATATATTTCAGCCGTGGTAGCGACCGTGATATTTATAAAGAGCGTAAATGTCTTGGCGAACTATTGAACGAACCCGTTCTCAAAGCCATTGATTATGACGTGAAACACACGGTGTTCTCATTTATTCCTAATACGGCAGAAGTGGCTTATTATGGTTTGCTTACCGGTTTTAAGCGATACGTCAACCAGTGTAAGGTGGAAAAGATTCTCTCTTTAAGCCATAAACCTACGGAGGATGAACTCTTGCCGATACTCAATGACTATGTCCGCTCGGAGAAGATAGCATGGAAAGATATAAAGCTAAGGACATTTATCACCGAGGGCAATTCCAGAAACGATCTGGCATCCCACGTCTATGACATCACATACGATGGAATAGAACGCGATGTCGACAATCTGGTTGTCATAGATGACAGCATCGTGCGTGGCACGACATTGAAAGAGAGCATTCTGCACATTCTTGATCGTCTTCATCCCAAAAAGATTATTATCGTCAGCAGTGCTCCGCAGATACGTTATCCGGATTATTACGGAATAGATATGCCGCGTCTTGAAGAGTTTTGTGCTTTCAGGGCAACTATCGAATTAATGAAGGAACATGGCCTGCATGATTTGATTGAAAAAATATATAGGGCATGTAAGGAAGAACTTCTTAAGCCCAAAGAAGAAATGCGCAACTGTGTACGCGATTTGTATAAATCGTTCTCAGTCGAAGAAATCAACCGCAAGATTGTAGAGATGTTACGTCCGGATGATGTGACAACTCCCATTGAACTCGTGTTTCAGTCGATTGACGGCTTGCACAAAGCCATACCCAAGCATAAAGGCGACTGGTACTTTACCGGTAAATATCCCACGCCAGGTGGAACAAAGTTGTGCAATCTGGCATTTGTGAATTATATAGAGAATTATTATCATCAAGAACAGAAATTCTAAGAATATAAAATGAGAAATGTAACTTTAGTTTTGGAGAATGGAACAAAATTCCATGGAAAGTCATTTGGATACGAATGTCCGGTATCCGGCGAAGTCGTCTTCAATACAGCAATGGTCGGTTATCCTGAAGCGTTGACCGATCCGTCTTATGCTGGACAGTTGATGGTGTTAACCTATCCTTTGGTAGGCAATTATGGCGTTCCTTCATTCGAACATTCGGATAATGGATTGCCGTTGTTCATGGAGAGTGATAAGATCTATACAACGGCGATAATTGTCACGGATTATAGTGAAGAATATTCTCATTGGAATGCGAAAGAGAGCCTTGCCGATTGGTTGAAACGCGAACATGTTCCCGGAATTACAGGTGTTGACACGAGAGAGTTGACAAAAGTATTGCGTGAAAACGGAGTCATGATGGGTAAGATTCTGTTTGATGATGACACGGAAAATATACCTGACTCTCATTATGAAGGTGTAAATTTCGTTGAGCAAGTTAGCTGTAAGGAAATTATACGTTATAATGAGGGAGCCGGAAAGAAAGTCGTTCTTGTAGACTGTGGCGTAAAAGCCAATATTATAAGATCTCTTATAGGACGTGGAGTGGAGCTCATTCGCGTACCGTGGAATTATGATTACACGGATATGGAATTTGACGGACTATTCTTGGCCAACGGCCCAGGAGATCCGGATATGTGTAATGATGCAGTGGAAATCATTCGCAAACAGATAAGTATGTCTCGTAAACCTATTTGTGGTATCTGCATGGGTAATCAACTTCTTGCAAAAGCCAGTGGGGCAAGAACGTATAAACTGAAATACGGTCATCGCTCTCATAATCAGCCGGTACGTATGATTGGTAGCACCGATTGTTTCATAACCACACAGAATCATGGTTATGCTGTCGATGGAAAAACTTTAGGAGCCGATTGGGAAGAACTGTTTGTTAATATGAACGATGGTTCTAACGAAGGTATCAAACACAAGACCAATCCGTGGTTCTCTTGTCAGTTCCACCCCGAGGCATGTTCGGGTACATTGGACACTATGTTTATGTTTGACAAATATGTTGCCTCATTAAAATAATTTACGAAATGAAATACGACAATATAAAAAAAGTATTACTGTTGGGTTCCGGCGCTCTTAAGATTGGTGAAGCCGGAGAGTTCGATTATTCCGGTTCACAAGCATTGAAGGCTCTGCGCGAAGAAGGTGTGGAAACAGTGCTTATCAACCCGAATATTGCAACCGTCCAGACATCCGAGGGTGTTGCCGATCAGATTTATTTCCTCCCGGTTCAGCCATATTTTGTTGAGCGTGTTATACAGAAGGAACGCCCAGATGGCATTTTGCTTGCATTTGGTGGACAGACCGCATTGAATTGCGGAGTAGCACTCTACAAGAGTGGCGTACTGGAGAAATACGGAGTACAGGTGCTCGGTACGTCGGTTCAGGCGATTATGGATACTGAAGACCGTGAGTTGTTCGTTGAAAAACTCAACGAAATCAATGTAAAGACAATCAGTAGTGAAGCCTGTGAGTCAATAGAGCAAGCACGTAAAGCTGCCGCCGAACTGGGTTATCCCGTGATTCTGCGTGCTGCTTATGCTTTGGGCGGATTGGGCAGCGGATTCTGTGACAACGAGGAAGAGTTGAATCGTTTGGCAGAAAAAGCATTCTCATTCTCACCTCAGGTGTTGGTGGAAAAAAGTCTCAAAGGATGGAAAGAAATCGAGTACGAAGTGGTGCGTGACCGTTACGATAACTGCATCACCGTATGTAACATGGAGAATTTCGATCCATTAGGTATCCACACCGGTGAAAGTATTGTTGTGGCACCGACACAGACACTGACTAATTCAGAAAGCCAGAAACTGCGTTCGTTGGCTATCCGAATCATACGTCACATTGGTATCGTTGGTGAATGTAACGTTCAATATGCTTTGGATCCCAACAGTGAGGATTATCGAGTGATTGAGGTAAATGCGCGTTTGAGCCGTTCATCGGCACTTGCGTCAAAGGCTACCGGATATCCTCTCGCATTTGTTGCAGCAAAGTTGGGTATGGGTTATGGATTGTTCGAACTCAAAAATTCGATAACAAAAACCACAAGTGTGTTCTTCGAACCTGCCCTTGATTACGTTGTATGTAAGATACCGCGCTGGGACTTGAGCAAATTCCGCGGTGTAGACAAGGAAATCGGTTCTTCAATGAAATCGGTGGGCGAGGTTATGGCCATCGGTCGTAATTTTGAGGAGGCCATACAAAAAGGTCTGCGTATGATCGGTCAGAGTATGCACGGTTTTGTGGAGAATAAAGAACTCGAAATACCCGATATCGATGCAGCATTGAAAGAACCGACAGATAAGCGTGTGTTCATTATCTCGAAGGCCATGCACAAAGGCTACACCATAGATCAGATTCATGATCTTACGAAGATCGACAAATGGTTCCTCGAGAAACTCAAACATATCATCGATATCGATGAGCAGATGAAAAAACTCAACAGTGTCAACAATCTTGATAAGGAACTGTTGCGTACAGCCAAGATATATGGTTTCACTGATTTCCAGATTGCACGTGCTGTGGGATTGGAGAGCGAGATTGGCAATATGCATAAAGCCATGCTCACGATACGACAGTTGCGCAAGAATTATGGCATTCTGCCTGTTGTCAAGCAGATTGATACGCTCGCTGCCGAATATCCTGCGCATACCAATTATCTTTATGTCACTTATTCCGGTGTTGCCCACGATATCAATTATACCAATGACAAGCGTTCGATAATCGTACTTGGATCTGGAGCTTATCGCATTGGTAGTTCGGTTGAGTTTGACTGGTGTGGAGTTCAAGCTCTCAATACGATACGTAAGGAAGGCTATCGCTCGGTTATGATCAATTACAATCCGGAGACAGTATCCACTGATTATGATATGTGCGACCGACTTTATTTCGATGAACTCACATTCGAACGTGTGATGGATATCATCGAATTGGAAACGCCTCACGGTGTCATTGTATCTACCGGAGGACAGATTCCAAACAATCTTGCTATGAAATTGGACGCTGAGAATGTGCCTATTCTCGGTACCTCTGCCAAAGATATTGATAATGCTGAAGATCGTGCCAAATTCTCGTCCATGCTCACACGCAATGGCATCAACCAGCCGGAGTGGAGCGCTCTTACCTCTATGGAAGACATCAACAAATTCATCGATAAGGTGGGATTCCCCGTTCTGGTGCGTCCTTCGTATGTGTTGTCAGGTGCTGCAATGAATGTCTGCTCCAACCGTGACGAGCTTGAACGATTCCTCAAACTTGCAGCCAACGTCTCCGAAGACCATCCTGTGGTTGTGAGCCGCTTTATCGAGCATGCCAAAGAAATAGAGATGGATGCCGTTGCAAACAAAGGTGAGATATTGGCTTACGCCATCTCGGAGCATATCGAGTTTGCTGGAGTGCACTCGGGAGACGCCACAATACAGTTCCCTCCGCAGAAACTCTATGTGGAAACTATGCGCCGTATCAAGCGTGTCAGCCGCCAGATAGCCAAAGAGTTGCATATCTCAGGACCGTTCAACATCCAGTTTATGGCCCGTGACAATGATATCCTCGTGATTGAATGCAACCTTCGTGCTTCACGTTCGTTCCCATTTGTGAGCAAGGTCCTTAAACTCAATTTTATCGATCTCGCTACAAAGGTCATGCTTGGATTACCGGTGGAGAAACCGGGAAAGAATCTATTCGATCTTGACTATGTAGGAATCAAGGCATCGCAGTTCTCATTCAATCGTCTGCAGAAGGCCGATCCTGTTCTTGGTGTTGATATGTCGTCAACAGGAGAAGTCGGTTGTCTCGGTGATGATACCAACGATGCGCTACTCAAGAGCATGCTTGCTGTCGGCCATCGCATTCCCGAGAAAACGGTACTCATGTCTACCGGCGGAGCCAAACAGAAGACAGAGATGCTTGATGCGGCCCACATGTTGGTAAACAATGGATATGAGATTTATGCCACAGGCGGCACATCGCGCTTCCTTGAGGAAAATGGTGTGAAAAACACACGTGTATATTGGCCTTCAGAACAAGGAATGGAGCCACAGGCTCTCGAACTGTTGCATAATAAGAAAATAGATATGGTGGTGAATATCCCAAAGGATCTCACGCCTCATGAGCTTACCAACGGATATAAGATCCGTCGTGCCGCAATTGACCTCAACATTCCTTTGGTCACCAACAGTCGTCTTGCAAGTGCATTTATCAATGCTTTTTGCACAATGAAACTCGAGGATATAGATATCAAGAGTTGGGCTGAGTATAAATAAAACAATCCCTTTTCATAATTGAGACTATGTTTAAGACGTGAGTTTTGGCATAGTCTCTTTTTTTTATCAGATAGAATGAAGTACAGCATCGTTTCCAATTTTATTATGGTTCGTCTTCTATTCTCAACTAAAATTTGTACCTTTGCCGACAATTTGAATACGAAGGCTGTAATTAACCCAAACAAATATAATTCAGTCATTATCAATTAAATTGCAATGAGTACAACCTATCTTGCCTCAAAACCACGGTATGAGATACTCGATGGTTTAAGAGGTGTCGCGGCTATGGTAGTCGTGGCTTTTCATATGTTTGAAGCATATTCTCCCGGACCTGTTTATCAAATTGTAAATCATGGGTATCTTTCTGTCGATTTCTTTTTTGCGTTGTCAGGTTTTGTCATGGCTTATGCTTACGATGACCGTTGGAACCGCATGAGTACAAAAGATTTCTTCAAACGTCGTCTCATACGTCTGCATCCAATGGTAGTGTTTGGTACCGTTTTCGGTGCATGTTTGTATTACATCAATGCCGGTCCCAGTTTTCCGAAAATTGAGACAGTGACGTGGTATGCGTTTATATTGGCAATATTCTGGTGTTTCACCATGTTGCCAATGCCGCCGGCATTCGACATGCGCGGTACGGTGGTGTCCAATCCTTTTACCGATCCCGTATGGTCATTGCAGTTTGAATATATTGCCAATATAATATACGCATTCGTGTTGCGTCATCTTTCCAAATTGATGATAGGAGCGCTATGTCTTGTTTCGGCATTCTTTACGGTCACGCTCACGATGAATGTGGACTTATTCGGATTTCTTGCCACTCGCGAATGGGCAGCCTATACGGTTATCGGAGGATGGGCTTTTGAGCCGGCGCAGATCTTTATCGGATTTGTTCGTTTGGCTTATCCGTTTCTTGTGGGCATATTGATTGCCCGTATCGGACGTTTTATCAAAGTTTCCAATGGCTTTGTCGTATGTGCTCTCATCGTATTGGCAATGACTGTTATGCCACGTATAGGTGGTGAGTCAGATATGTGGATGAATGGTCTGTACGAGTCGTTTGTCATTTTATTTCTTTTCCCTTTGATTCTCTGCATGGGAGCCGGCAGTGAGATTACAAACAAGAAGATGCGCGTAGTGTGCAATTTTCTCGGAGACATATCCTATCCGTTGTATCTCACGCATATCCCTTATGTCTACATGGTTTACACCTTCAAAACGAGCCATCCCGATGCACCTACGAGCATGATAATATGTACATGCGTGGGATTGTTCATTGCTGCTGTCTTCACCGCATATTCTGCGTTGAAACTGTATGACATCCCTGTGCGCGACTATCTGAAACGTAATTTGTTTGCCAAGCCTCAGGCCGCAGCTGGCACTCAGGCCAAATAATATATAATAATGTGTGTTTGACGTTTCGGATGTTTCGTTTGTTTAATGTTCAATTATTAAACCCAAATCGTCATTAGACCGCCAATATGTTTAAATCAGATGATTAATATTGTCTTTTCATCCTTTTCGCCTTTCTATCCGCCGTCTTGCTGCCCGTTTTGTCTTGACATAGCCCGCTATGCCTTCGACAAGACGGTTGCAATACAACGGATATAAAGACGAAACGAATTAGAAATCTAATGACGATTTGGGTTAAATGTTTAGTTTTATATGAGAGTATTTTGGCTTTTGATTACACTTTTGTGTTGTTCTATGAGCTATGCCCAAGCTAACGATGGCATAAAGATGAAGAAAAGTAAATCAAAGAGTGTTTATATGCTCACGTATTTCCGTCAGCGCTATGCCAATCGTGTCGAAATCAATTCTATTGGGAATATAGTGGATGATGCCCTATTCCCGGCCGAAGCCCGTCATGGCACTGTTTCCGTGATTTCCGCAAAAGAAGCCAAGAGACTCATAGCGGCCTTCGGATACTGATTCAACTCAAATCATTAGGTTTCGTACGAAGTCGCCCTGATTGTCTATTGAGGTTAAAAAAGAATTTCAATGGAATTTAAATACCATCTATTTGATTATTATAAATAAATACATTTGCATATAAAATAGTTTTTTGTATCTTTGTAATCATTAATCTTGAATATGATTTAAACTTGAGAAATATGGAAAATAACAAAGAACTAATCGCCATGTGTGAGGCTAAGGCCCAACAATGGTTGTCTCCGTCATTTGATGAAGAAACACGCAATCAGATTCAGTCGATGATGGACAATGAAGACAAAACTGACCTAATAGAATGTTTCTATCAAGACCTTGAATTCGGTACAGGTGGTCTGCGCGGTATCATGGGCGCAGGAACCAACCGTATGAATATCTATACCGTAGGTATGGCGACACAGGGTTTTGCCAACTATCTGAAAAAGAATTTTGCAGGACGCGACAACATCTCTGTTGCCGTTTGCCATGACTGCCGCAACAACAGCCGACTGTTTGCAGAGACCGTTGCCGATATTTTCTCGGCCAATGGCATTAAAGCATATCTGTTCGATGATATGCGTCCTACACCCGAATGCTCGTTCGCAATACGTCATTTAAGCTGTCAGGCCGGCGTTAATATCACCGCATCTCACAATCCGCGCGAATACAACGGATATAAAGCATATTGGGAGGATGGTGCACAGGTGCTTGCTCCTCATGACAAGGGCATCATCGACGAGGTGGCCAAAGTAAAAGTAGACGATGTCAAGTTCGCCGGAAACAAAGATCTCATTGAGATTATCGGCGAGGAAGTGGATAAGGCTTATCTCGATCAGGTTCAGACGGTTTCAATAGATCCCGAAGTGATAAAAAGACAAAAGGACCTCAAAATCGTTTACACACCTTTGCATGGTACCGGTATGACACTTATCCCACGCAGCCTTAAGCAGTGGGGATTCGAAAATGTACACTGTGTGGCAGAGCAGATGGAGAAGAGTGGCGATTTTCCGACGGTCAAGAGTCCCAATCCCGAGAATGGAGAAGCTCTCACACTGGCTTTGCGTGATGCCAAAGCTATCGATGCAGATATCGTGATGGCAAGTGATCCCGATGCCGACCGTGTGGGTATGGCTTGTAAGAATGATAAGGGCGAATGGATACTTATCAATGGTAACCAGACTTGCCTTATCTTCTTGTATTACATTATCACAAACCGTATCAAGACAGGCAAGATGAAATCTACTGATTTCATCGTCAAGACCATCGTTACGACAGAGACCATCAAACGTATCGCCGACAAACAAAACATTGAGATGCGCGATTGCTACACCGGATTCAAATGGATTGCTCGCGAAATAGCATTGTCCGAAGGCAAACAGCAGTATATCGGTGGAGGAGAGGAGAGCTATGGTTTCCTGGCCGAAGATTTCGTACGTGATAAGGATGCCGTTTCTGCATGTTCGTTGCTTGCCGAAATCTGCGCTTACGCCAAAGATCAGGGCAAGACTCTCTACGACCTGCTCATGGATATTTATCTGGAATACGGTTTCTCCAAAGAAACGACAATCAATGTGGTACGCCCCGGCAAGAGCGGTGCCGATGAGATAAAGGCAATGATGGAGCGTTTCCGCAACAATCCGCCTACCGAACTGGGTGGCAGCAAGGTTGTTCTTGTCAAAGATTTCCTCTCACTCAAACAGACCGATGCTCAGGGCAATGTATCCGATATCGATATGCCTGCTACAAGCAATGTGCTTCAGTGGTTCTGCGATGACGACACGAAGATTAGCGTACGTCCTTCGGGTACAGAACCAAAGATTAAGTTCTATCTCGAAATCAGAGGCTGCATGAAGTGCTCGGGTTGTTACGAGAGATGTGACAAGGAGAGCAGCGACAAGGTTGCCGCAATCAAGGCCAGTCTCGGACTCGACGACTGATACCTTGTGATATTTTTCACACTGAATTTATTTGATATCTCATTAGTCGTTTTTTCTACACACTGATGAGAATATCTTCCAACAAGGCAGAGGTTTCTTCTATTCTCTTTCAACGAGAGTCTCAGAAACCTTTGCTTTTTTGTTAATCCCGATTCTGGCTTGATGAATCTTATTTTTTAGGATCATCCGAAATCTGGAGTGACGAAACGAAAACCATTGATAAACATGATAGATATCTACAAGTCGGTGTAGGGCCGCAAACTTTTGCGGCCGCAAGGGCGATTGCCACAAATTCATTTTCCTGACAGGGTATTATGTGTTTTTTCTGACGCGTAAAAAACTGTTTTAACGGATGATATGGTATGGGGATTCTTGCGGCCGCAAAAGTTTGCGGCCCTACATCGACTAATTGATATCCTTTAACCTTCTGTATATCACTCCAAATGTCTGATGATCCATTTTTTAGACACCTAACTGACGCGATGGCAAATGCAAATTTTTAACATTTCGTTTTTGCAGGATTTTCTTTCGTTTTAGAAAGACACGGAACCCAAAAACGGCATAAATCATCCGCCGAAACGTGAAAAATCGTCCGATTTTCCCATTTTTATACACTTGACTTGCGAAAGGGGCCCTTTTAGAGTGCAAAAGGAACCCTTTCGGGAGGCGAAAGGGCCCATTTCAGGACCCAAGTTGGGCACTTTTTTGTGACATTTTCGTGGATTTTCAATGTTTTTTGATACCTTTGGAAATATATAAACCACGTATCGTACTGATATACAAATATTTACTCAAAGTATATAATTTTGGCGTATTTCGGACGACCAAGTTCCTCGGTTGAAAATATCGCAAAATTGAGACAAAATTTTAACATTTAGCCCCTGAGATAGTTGCGTATTCTTAATTATCTCAACGAATGTGGCTGGTTTAATTATTGGTACATCACTCCAAATTCAGGAACACTGAGTTTTAATATTCATTCAGTAGGTATATTCAACAATGACATGACACTCATTAAACGGATTTGCAATTCTAAAACATTAAGTATTTGTCTTTTAGCTCAATAAAGTATTTATGGTTTGCAAAAAAAGTAGTAACTTTGTCGCGCAAAACGAATTAATCAACCATTAAGATCATAAATATGAAAGCATTTGTATTTCCCGGACAAGGAGCACAATTTGTAGGTATGGGTAAAGACCTGTACGACAACAATGTCAAGGCAAAAGAACTTTTTGATAAAGCCAACGAAATTTTAGGCTACAGAATTACTGATATAATGTTTGAAGGCACAGATGAGGAACTCAAACAGACCAAAGTGACTCAGCCCGCCGTATTCCTGCATAGTGTCATCAGCGCATTGTGTACCAATGAGGATGTAACACCCGACATGGTTGCCGGACATTCACTCGGTGAGTTGTCAGCACTCGTAGTTGCAGGCGCTTTGAGCTTCGAAGACGGATTGAAACTGGTTTATGCACGTGCAATGGCCATGCAGAAAGCCTGTGAGGCAGTGCCGGGAACAATGGCTGCCGTAATAGGACTGCCGGATGAGACAATAGAAACTATCTGTTCGGAATGCAGCTCAGACGACAATATTGTAATTCCTGCCAATTACAACTGTCCCGGTCAGCTTGTCATTAGCGGAAGCAAAGTGGCCATCGAACAGGCCTGTGAGAAACTCAAGGCTGCCGGAGCCAAGCGCGCCCTCCCCTTGAAAGTGGGTGGAGCCTTCCATTCTCCGTTGATGCAACCGGCAAAAGAGGAATTGCAGAAAGCCATCGAGAACACTACATTCTCGACACCTAAATGTCCCGTTTATCAGAATGTGGACGGTAAACCACATACTGATGCCGCAGAGATAAAACTGAATCTTATAGCCCAACTCACAAGTAGCGTGAGATGGACATCTTCTGTTCAGAATATGATTGCCGACGGAGCAGACGATTTCACTGAGTGTGGTCCCGGCAAGACACTGCAAGGTATGATTGGCCGTATTGATAAGAATGTAAGCGCTCACGGTATTCTCTAAATGAACAAACGGAAAATACTGATATATCAAATTTTCACACGTCTGTTCGGAAACAGTATCACTCAATGCAAAGAGAACGGTACGCTTTCCGAAAACGGATGTGGAAAAATGACATTCTTTGATGACAATGTCCTGAATCAAATCAAGAATATTGGAATTACACATGTTTGGTACACCGGCATTATACGTCATGCATCAGTGACCGATTATACGGCATACGGCATTCCGCGACAACATCCGGCCATAGTCAAAGGTAAGGCCGGCTCTCCTTACGCCATAACCGATTATTATGATGTGGATCCCGATTTGGCTGAAGACGTGCCGCATCGCATGGACGAGTTTGTTGCGCTTGTAGAGCGTACACATGCCAACGGATTGAAAGCAATCATAGATTTCGTCCCCAATCATGTTGCCCGTCAGTATCACTCCATAGCCAAACCATCAGAGGTTAGGGATTTCGGTCAGGATGATGACAGGGATAAGGGATTCTCACCCGATAATAATTTCTATTATTGTGTGAATGCACCTTTCCAACCCCAATTTGATTTGTCGTGCGAAAAGGGTGCTTATACTGAGTTCCCGGCCAAAGCCACAGGAAATGATTGCTTCGGCAACAATCCCGGGATAAATGACTGGTATGAGACGGTGAAATTGAATTACGGTGTCGATTACTGCGATCCAGGCGGCCGTTCTTATCATTTCGATCCGATACCTTCCACATGGAAGAAGATGGTTGATATACTGCTGTTTTGGGCATCAAAGGGAATCGACGGATTCAGATGCGACATGGCAGAAATGGTACCGGCAGCCTTCTGGTCATGGGCAATACGAATTGTAAAACAGAAATATCCCGACATCATCTTCATTGCTGAGGTTTACAATCCTGCGGAATATCGAAACTATATTTCCGCCGGATTCGATTATCTGTATGACAAGGTGGGTATGTACGATACGATGCGCTCCGTGATATGTGGAAATTGTCCTACGTCGGCCATCACCCAAGCATGGCAAAGTGTGGACGACATTCATGACAACATGCTGTATTTCCTCGAAAACCATGATGATCAGCGCGTGGCAAGCGATTTCTTTGCCGGCGATGGCTTCAGGGCTTTGCCTGCCGTATTGGTCAATTCGCTCATGATGCAAAATCCATTCATGATTTACGCCGGACAGGAATACGGCGAGAGAGGCATGGACAAAGAGGGATTCAGTGGTTGTGACGGTCGAACGACAATATTCGATTACTGGACTGTGCAGTCGTTGTACCACGGATATGTCATGCCCGAGCAACTGACTGACGATGAGAAACATCTTCATGACATTTACTCTCGTATTTTAAAGATTGCCTCTACCGAAAAGGCGGTTGCCGATGGTGAATTCTTCGATTTGATGTATGTGAATCCGGAAATCTCGTCAAGACAATACGCTTTTCTTCGCAAATGTGAGGATGAGGTGTTGGTTGTGGTCGCCAATTTCTCGGGAGAAGATGCAAATATACGCCTCAACATTCCCGATCATGCTTTCGACTGTCTCAATATTCCTCACAAGAACATCAAGTCCGTCGACTTGTTTACGGGTGAAAAGATGCAGATGAATTTCGGTGTGGATAATTGGTTGAATATAAAATTATCTCCATACGATGGGAAAATTTATAAATTTAATATCAATATGAAGTCCGATTATGTCTTGAATGATCATAACAAAGAGGAATTCCCGCCGGCCCATACTGCCGAACATCTTCTCAATCAGACAATGATGAGGCTTTTCGGATGCGAACGTTCCGACAATGCTCATATCGAGCGCAAGAAGAGCAAGATAAGTTACAAACTCGATCACAAACCCTCGAGAAATGAGGAAAAGATGATTGTGAAACGCATGAACGAACTTATCGAGGCTGACCTGCCCGTCACCTATGAATATGTGAAACGTGACGAGTTGCCTGAAGGTATCAAAGCCGACCGTCTGCCGGCTGATGTTTCCGAGACTTTGAGACTTGTCTGTATCGGTGATTATGATGTCTGTCCGTGTATCGGCAAACATGTGCGTTCCACTTTACAGATAGGTCGTTTCGAACTTTTGGGCACTAATTGGGACGAACAAAAGCGCGTGTTCAGAATACGATTCAAAGTTGTACAATAACGATTCGAATCATTCTACGATAAATAATGGATAAAACAGGCATCCCGATGTATCTGTTTTATCCATTAATTTTAATTCCTTTATACAAATACAAGTATTATTTGTCCAAATGGGAACAAAATTTTTAGATTTCTGATTTTTTTCTTTCCTTTGCATTACAACATTCAGAATGATGGTGCAACAACCCAATAATAAGACAATACTTACTGTAACGGGATCGGACAGCACAAGTGGATCCGGAGTACAAGCCGATATCAAGATGATTTCATCGCTTGGTGGTTATGCTGTGTCTGCGATAACATCGATAACGGTGCAAAACACTATCGGCATACAGAATTTTTATGACATTCCGCCCGAGATTGTTTCCGGTCAGATAGAGGCTATCGTCAATGATGTGCAGCCACGGGTCGTTAAAGTGGGAATGATTCGCAGATGTGATACATTGGATCTTGTAGCTTCCACCTTGCGAAGATACTCGCCGTTGTTGGTGATTTATGACCCTGTCATCATGTCAAGTCGCAACGATATTCTCATGCCGGAGGATGTGATGGATAGGATAAAGCAATGTTTGCTACCTTTGTGCACTATGGTCACGATAAAGAAATCAAACGCGGAATATCTCCTCGGCGAACGGATAACATCAGGACAGGATATGTTGCGCGCGGCTAACAAGATACTCGATTACGGTTGTGATGCCGTGTTGTTGCAGGGTGGGGTGCTGATGACCGGTGCGTCTACCGATGTGCTCGTGATGCGCAATGTTGACGAACCCATATTCCTGTCGTCTCCGGATATCGCCTGTCTCATGCTGGAACGACACGGAATGAGTGGTAATATCTCGTCTGCGATTGCTTATTTCCTGAGTTGCGAACATGACATCCCTGACGCTGTGACATTGGCATATAATTACATCAATCAATTGTTGGTCACGCATACCGATCTTGTCGGACGAAGTGGAGAATTGTACAATGAGTTTGTAAGTGAAGTGGCTGCTCATTATCAGACCAATAGCGATGTGCGTTTCTATGCCGACCGACTGAATGTGAGCAGTCGTTATCTGGCACAAGTCACAAAACGTATTGCAGGAAAGGCCCCCAAGATGATAATCGATGATTATATCAAGCAAGAGGCCGAATTGTTGATCACATCGTCAGACATGACCATTCAGGAGATTGCTTATAGCCTGGGATTCAGTTCGCAGGCTCATTTCGCAAAATTTTTTCGTAAAATGACCAATACCACACCGAGTGAATACAAAAAAAACAATCAAAAACAAATATTATGAATGAAAACAGACAGACATTAAATCGTAATTTGGCCCAGATGCTTAAGGGTGGTGTCATTATGGACGTGACAACCCCCGAGCAGGCCCGTATCGCTGAAGCAGCAGGCGCTTGCGCCGTAATGGCGTTGGAGCGTATCCCGGCAGATATTCGCGCTGCCGGTGGAGTATCTCGTATGAGCGACCCGAAGATGATCAAAGGTATACAAGAGGCCGTATCCATTCCGGTAATGGCCAAATGTAGAATCGGTCATATCGCCGAGGCTCAGATCTTGCAGGCCATTGAGATAGATTATATTGATGAGAGTGAGGTTCTTTCGCCCGCCGACGATGTGTATCATATAGATAAAAACAAGTTTGATGTACCGTTTGTATGTGGAGCCCGCGATTTGGGAGAGGCCCTTCGCCGTATTGCCGAGGGTGCCACAATGATACGTACAAAAGGAGAACCCGGTACGGGAGACATCGTTCAGGCCGTGCGTCACATGCGTATGATGCAAAGTGAAATACGCAGACTCGTATCGATGGCTGATGATGAATTATACGAAGCTGCCAAACAGTTGCAAGTGCCTTATGATTTGGTGAAATACGTTCATGAGAATGGCAAATTACCGGTTGTGAACTTTGCAGCCGGTGGAGTAGCCACACCTGCTGATGCGGCTCTGATGATGCAACTCGGAGCGGAAGGCGTGTTTGTAGGTTCCGGCATATTCAAGAGCGGTAACCCGGCAAAACGTGCCGAGGCGATAGTTCAGGCTGTGACCAATTATAACGATCCCAAGAAATTGGCCGAACTTTCCGAGGATTTAGGCGAGGCAATGGTCGGTATCAATGAACAGGAGATAGAAATCCTTATGGCCGAAAGGGGCAAATAAGTCTTATGCGAATAGCTATTATGGCATTGCAAGGCGCTTTTGCAGAACATTCGCTTCTGCTTGAGCGTCTTGGCGTGGAGACATTCGAGATAAGACAATTGTCTGATTGGGATAAGCAGAAAGACGGTTTGATAATTCCGGGTGGTGAGAGTACAACTCAGATTAAACTTTTGAAAAAGCTCGGTCTTATCAATGTCGTGAAGGACAGCATTGACAGGGGATTGCCTGTCTTTGGCACATGTGCGGGTCTCATTCTTCTGGCACGACATGTGGCAAATAGCAATGTCGATACAATAGCGACAATGGATATTGATGTGTGTCGTAATGCGTATGGTCGGCAGCTTGGCAGTTTTCATACCGAAGGTTCCTTTGCCGGAATAGAAAAAGACATACCCATGACATTTATCCGCGCACCCTACATTGATAGTGTCGGCGATGGAGTAGAGGTCCTTTCCGTAGTCGATAATAGAATCGTCGCTGCACGCCAAAACAATCAACTGGTCACAGCTTTTCATCCCGAACTTGATGGCGACACTCGTGTGCATGAGTATTTCCTCAATATGATAAGCTCATTGAAATAACCTTTTTATCAATTGGAAATCCGGACAATAGATAGAATGAAGATTCTTCCATTGTCCGGATTTATTAACTTATACCAATAGACGCGGATGGATTATTTGTTATTTGATACAAATTTTTTACCGTCCTTTATGATAATACCTTTGTGATTGTCATTCACTTGCTGACCGGCAATATTATAGATCTTGTTATTGGTGGATTTTTTATTATGATCCGTGATTTTGTCTATTCCAGTGGCTGCATCGTAAATGTCAATGAATTCAACATTATCGTCTTCTACTTTGAGATAAGCATTATCTGTGGGAATGGTCTTGCCGGACTCAAGTTTGGCGAAACCAACCTTCTGGGTGTTGTCATCCAAAGTGAAATGTGTTCCGTCTGAAGTGACTGCACCCGTAGATGTGGGCAGCAAGTCATTCTCCTCCGGTGTTACACCGTTCTCACAACTGTTTAGCCAATATGTAGTGTTGGGCTGTCCGTGGAGCAGAACGCCTGTATTGGCTGCAACCGGCTGGCTGATTTCTGTGGTGAAACCTTTGCCGCCAACATATTTCACTGTATATGCGTCCAAGTCTTCGATCTGAGAGAAATCGATATTTTCAGTTGAAGAATAAGTTACAAAACCGTTGTTCAATGTGCGCACTGTCTTGCGAGGCTCAAACAGCTGCCATTTGGCAAATTGGTATTCACCGGCACCATTGTTGCGGGTGATGTTCAGTCTGAAATATTTATAGCTGTTATTTGTGTTTACGGGATACTCGCGGCTGTTCATACGTACGGTGAAACTCTGTTCGTTCTGTTCGTCTAGTACATCCCAATTTTCGCCATCGTTTGATCCGAGCAGTTGCCAGTCCTTGAGGTTACGGCCTATCCAACTGAAGGCATTGGTGATGGCATAACTGCCGATAACTACCGGTTCAGCGCTTTCGTATTGTATCCATCCATTGTTATGTCCTGTCACACAATATTTTGTTTCATGAGCGTCGGTGATAAGATTTTCAACAATCTCCACATATCCGTTTTCATTGTATCCTTTGTATTGGCCAGTGATGGTTCCTCCGTTGCCGGTTATGGATGTCTGCAATTTGTCGTTCATACCGAAAATCTGAACTTCAGACAATATAAGGTTGCCCGCACCGCCATTGTTCTCATTGAATACGATACGCAGATAGCGTCCTTTGGGCAATTGGTTGATACCGGCAGGAATCTCCTCGTTGAATTCAATTTGATAGATGCTTGTTTCTACCGGATAATTGAAAATCTGATTGCTCTTTGTATCGAGATCTTTCCAATCCTTACCATCGGCAGAAACCTGAACTACCCATGACTTGGGTGTGTCTTTTGTATCGTTGCAATTTGTTGTTATAGAATATCCGGTCATAATGAAATCTTCGGGCAAAGTCATCTGCAGAGCCATACCTTTTTTGAATGTTCCGAGATCGGCTGTTGTCGTGATGTCGTTGTCGAATATTGTCGAAAGATCACTGTTGCCATCGATTTCTGCTCTTGTCATTACATCAGTTCTGTCAAACGATTCGATGTGCGTGACGTAGCTCTGAGGTACCTCCGGTAATACAGCGTCCGGTTTAATGGCCTTGCATATATTCTGTGCCATTATCGTGGTGCCGCGTACATCGGGATGTACAAAGTCGTATGTTTGATACAACTTGCCTTCTGTCAATGTATGCAGATCGACAAGTGTTGCGCCTGTCTCATCTGCCACAGTACGTATCATCGGTATCATTTCTTCTCTGACTGTTTTGTCTACAATTGACATCGTGTTGTTCCATGATGTGTTGGGAGTACAAATGATAACCTGCAGATTTGGATTCTTTTCTTTGAACGAATTGATAAACTCCTTGTACTCGTCTACAAATTTGTCTTTGTATTGCCAATTGCGCTGTTTGGAATCGTTGGTACCGAGTTTTACAACGATGATATCCGGATTGAATGCTAATGCTTTCGTGTAAAGCTCATCAGCCCATTTTTTGTCACCCCAATAAGGATGATCGCTTTCTTTCAGAAGACAAGAACCTCCTACACCAAAATTTTTAACGGTATATTCATCGCCGAGAAGACTTCCGAGGATTGCGGGATATTTGTCTTCGGCTGCCAAAAGAGCGTTGGCGGTGATGCTGTTGCCAACACATGCCACACGTTTCTTTACAATCGGTTCAGATGTCTGTTCGCCGTAAATCAGCCATTTACAGAATTGCATGTGGCCATCGCCCTGGTTTTCGGTTATGCGCAGTCTGAGACGGGTATATGATTTGTCGGCGTTTACTTTGAATCGGAGTGTATTATGCCATACTAAGGTCTTATTCTGTTTGTATAAGGTCTGATCGGTGAATTGCTGATCGGTTTCGACATCAAGCTCTTCCCATTTCTGGGTTGAATAATTGTAACCTTCAAATACCCACGACTTAGGATCGCGTTCAGCATTGGCTACACCTGCAACTATCGCATATCCGGTAGGACGGACAAAAGCAGCGGATTCATATTCAACCCATCCTTTGTTGTGCATGTTGGCACAGTATTTCTTTGATATTGACGGATCGATTATGTTTTCGGCACCTTCTCCTCCAAATCCGGCGAACTCACCCGTGATGGTTCCACCATTGGATGTTATATTTGTTGTGAGCTGTATGGGAAATCCATAAAGTTGCCATTCACTCAACTCAAGGTCCGTACCGCCATTGTTTTCCTCGATGAGCAGTCGGAAATATTTGTATCCCTTGCCATCATTGCGGTACGAATCATTGTTACCTCTTGCCATTGTCACAAGTTTGGTCTCACCCTCGTTTGAAAGAGTCACACCGCTTTGGGTATTGATATCGGTCCAATCTCCATTCAGGTCGTTTGAACCTTGCAATTTCCATGTGCGGGGAGAGTTGGCCGGTGTCAAGCCTGCGGATACGGAGTAGCCTGTGACCTTAATAGGTTCGCTCATTTCGGCCATTATCCACATGCCATTTTCAAATGTTCTCAGGATAACATTTGTGCTTAAATCATTATCCACTGCGTCATCGGCATTCTCGCCGGTCGACGTTGTTATTACAGCACCGTCGGTCCAGTCTTGGGCTGCGGTATATGTGTAATAGTCGTTTTGGGCATGAATACCTCCACTAACTGATAGTAGGAGAATCAGCGATTTTAAAAATTTTGTTTGTTTCATGATCATAAAATTTTATTTTTTTGTAAATACGATATAGTTTCCACCTATATATTTCCCGTTACCGGAGAGTCCGCCATCCACGAGTTCCATTTTAATACGCAGTTTTCCGGCCTTTTCAATTTTACATGTTCCCAAATCAACGGTTTCCATTCTCTCGTTACCCGAGGTCGATTCATTGACGGGCTGTCCGAGAGCGACCTCTGTTCCGTCTTCTTTGACATAATAGAACTGAGCTGAGCCACGGTTAGTATTTGATAATTTATAATTAAGTGTGACATTGTATTCCCCGGCAAAAGGTATTGACATATTGTAAATCACATAATCTCCTATTGCGGTCATTATCATCACCGAGCTGTATCCATGCTCACTGTCAGGGTTGCCGTTGTCAAACTTATTGACTTTGATGTTGTCATTGGATTTTTCCAATGTATTGTGATAGTCTTCAAAATCCATTCTTATAGGTTTGTTGCTGTCGCCGGGATAGGGCACATCATTGTTTACAACCTTGTCGATATCGATTTCTGCGTTTCCATCAGCGTCGAAATTCAGTTGACATGACATAGTTGTGTTGTTGTCGTATACGATTATCGTTCCTGTTGTGTTGGGTTTGCCTTTGGCAGATACAGTCATACCGTCGCCATTCTTTGAGGTAGTATATGATTCAACCTTTTCGTCGGCAAATATTACCTGCATACCGCTGTTTTTGTCTTCCTTTAGGAGGAATGCTTTGGCGGGAGATGTGTTTTCGTACAAATTGAATTCCAATCCTTCTTTGTTGAGTTTCTCGCCCGTGAAACGTCCTTTGTACGCATAAGTGAAGATACCGGTATCGTCCAATGTCACGTCCTCGACAATGTATGTCTTGTTGTCGTCAAGCCATCTGAGAGGATAGCTCCGTGGTTCCTCTGTCATGCTTCGTCCGCCGTTGGTCGCAATGATGAGGGCATCCGTACTGCTCTCGTTTCTGTACATCCAAATATAAGGACCGTTTGAGGCATCCCAGTCAGAGGCGTTGGAGCTGTTCCAGTTCTTGCCTAAATATATAGGACGCAACATCTCGTCTGTTATGCTTGTCAGTCTCGGGTTTTTGCGCCATTGGTTGAGCTTTCCGATTAATGCGATATCATTCTCTTTCCATTCATTCGGGAATTTCCATGCTTTCACGTTTCTTCCGCAAAGAGCGGCATACAGATCGTCTGTGTTGCCGACAGGGTCGGCGCCTGACCCCAAATACAAGGCGTTCAAAGGCAAATGTCCGAAGAATATGCCGAGAGCATCTATCGGTTTGTTATTACCCGTTATGGTCATCCATCCGTTGTTGGGCAGGTGAATGAGTTCAGTCATTCTGTCGCCCGGGTTAGGATAGAGATCGAGTTCGCTTGTCACTTTAAATTCAAATTCAGGATGTTTGTCCACGATATCGTTCATCATGTTTCTTGACATAACAGCCTTGCGATATACGTTGTCACTTGGATGTGAGTATTGGTTTTTTGCAAGATTCTGCCAATATTGGGTGAGATCCACTGCTTGATGTGAGAGACCGTAATTCTGAATCATCTGCTCTATCTTGTCTGTCTTGTTCTTTATGACTTCGGGGTCGGCCAAGTCGTTTCCTTTATTGTGTCCGCCGCCGCTGTTGCTATACCACAGACCAAGACGGAAACCGGCATCCTTTACATCTTTTGCAAACTTTGCCATATCGGGGATACCGGGAGTATTGGATTCGATGGGGTCTCTTGATGTGCCGTCGTCGGTTATCCATTTGCCATCGGTGGTTGAGTTGTTCCAACCATCATCGATAAGAATCATGTCATAGCCGGCCTTCCGTGCTGCCGGGAATACCGTATTCTTAAAGAACTCTTCAGTACGATATCCGTTGCGGAACCACTCCCAGTCGTTGATCATCATTGTTGTGGTGGTATTGTGGAAATGAAAACGTTTGCGAAGATGTTCTTCCGCAGCCATTTTTCCATTCACTATGTCTCCTTGAAATACACTTAGGTTCACGGCGATATATTCAAACTCTTCTTGTGGGAACAGTACGAGCTGGAATGCTTCGGGGCATGTGAATACCTTGACTTGATTTTTCGAGTTTGCGGCCCATGCCGAAACCGTTGCATAAGGTCGTAACTGATAATAGTATGAAGGAGTCTCCTGTTTGCCGAAAGTCTCGGGACCGTATTGGGTCTTCCAGTTTGTTTCCGGTGCTATATACCATCCGTAGTTTTCATCATAAAGATTGATAAGACATTTGGCCACATCATTGGCATTGTTTGTCATCGATGCCTCCTCGATGCTTCCTGTCGTGCTTTGCCATTTGCTGTTGGTCACGTAATGTATGTGGTGCGGCTTGTTTGCCACTTCAAGACTGATGACGTCAGATTCTTCGATTACAAGCTTGTGTGTGTCGGACGTGTTCTTGATGAATGTCTGATATCTCAATCCGGAATGCCCGTTGTATATCTCGAATCTCATTCTGACCTGCATCTTGTCTTTGGATATTTTGATTTCCAGAGCTTTACCCAATTTTTGATCCGGCAATGAAGATGACATTACAATATCTTCAGTGCTTGAACCATCTAATTTCCAGTCTTTGTCGTTGGCTGTGTAATCGAATGATTCTGACGGATTTGCAGGAGAAATGGACTGATATTGTCCTTTGTATCTGAACAACGTGTTGTTTTTCTCGTTGATTGTCTTGTTTGCTTCTTTGCTATACAACTCTTTTAGGGTGACGCCTTCATCTTGGGTGCAGGATAATGTCAGACGCATGATGTCGTTTTCCAATATCCATGATTTGTCATTACCTTGATTGCTCGCTGTTATGGTTGATTCACTATCTCCGTATGCTGAAAAAGGAACGAAATAGAATAACAGCATACAAAGTATTTGTGATAAATTTGTAATACGTTTCATTATTGATGAGGTTTTTATTTTGTTACTATTAATTTGATAATCTGAGTATTATCGATTTTGACGAGATAAACTCCCGGTTGAGTGGGCGCAGCCATCTGATTGGAATTTAGCACGGATGAACTGAACATGTGTCCGTTGAGATCATAAATCCAGACATTAGTGTTGGGTTTTGCGGGTGATATTGTAATCGTCTGTCCGGCATGAACCGGATTCGGACCAATCGAAAGTTTCTCAGCCTCAAGTGTTGAAATTTCGTTAGGTGTGTTGTCGACAACCACTTTGTCGTCAATATCCAATTGTTTTTCGTTGATATTTTCTGAAATGGTCGAATTTGTGATTGTCACATTTCCACGCGCATATACACCCGATCCATTAGCTGCTGTATTTCCTTTTATTATGCAATTATCGATTGTTCCGCCTGTTGCGTTGATTCCTCCACCGTTGTTTTTCGTGTTTGTGGGCTGGTATGTCTTGCATACGCGCACATTATTATATTGCCATTTGTTGACGGATGATATTTCGTTGCTGTTGAAATTAACAAACTTTACGTCAGTTCCTTCTGATGTTGATGTCCAGAATGTGTTGCCGCTCAGATAGTTTTTACCATGACGCTGCATTGTTCTTTCTATCAATTTGAACGTCACTCCTGTTTTGAACTGATTTTCGGTGCTAAATCCGGAAATTGTTTCCCATTCGCTAACAGTGGGTATATGCCAGTTGGAGGTGGAGCCTATTTTGTATTCGCCTGCGAGTTGTTTAGCCCTGTCAAATTGGCGATTCTGAATTATGTTTTTCGAAGAAATCACACTTATGGTGTTGTCTGCTTGATTCACATCGAATATGATACCGTTCACGTTTGCCACATAGTCGCCTACCGATGGCATTCCTGCGATGTTGTTGTCAATCATACAATTTCTGATTGTACCATTTTTGCGGAGTCTGACGCCGGCTCCTTCATTGGCGTTACCATTGCGTATGACAAATCCTTCCCATACCGCGGATTCGGTGAAATCATTTTCTTGTGTGATCACTCTGTAACGATTTTTTCCATCGAGTATTGTCGTTTCATTTTCAGGTATGTTTTCGATTGAACGACTTACATATTCCTTGTCGTCACCATAAGCCACACTTCCGATAACGCGTACACCTTGTTTCATGTAAAAACCTCCTTCGTATGTTCCCGGAGCAACGAATATGGTATATCCGGAGGTGGCTTTTTCTACGGCCTGGTTGATGTCGCCCATCGCATTCTCCCAAGACTCACCGTTGCGGTTTCCGCTACCATCTTGACAAACATATAGTCGTTGAGCAAAACCAACGCTGCTGTGTGTCAGGATTGATAATAATAAGAGTAATTGTTTCATGATTTTTTTGTTAAGTTGGTTAGTTTATTTATCCTTTTTGTTTATTTCGATGCCTGTTGTATCTATTAAGGCACAGTGCAAAGGTATTTATTTAATATTTTAGTCGATGTACAGATTTGTGACATAAGTGTATATCTTTGTGCAATGCCCTGTTTTTCTCGATTCTAACCTGCATAATTCATAGAATTTCCTGCTACGAATCCCAACTGACTGCACTTCAGCGAAGTGCTCACTCTTTCTCTTTGAAAGCAGGGTTTACTACATTCTGCATCAGCATCGTTGTGCTTTAGCTGATGCACAGCCATCTGGTATTCTTGCAACGGAATCCTATGAATAATGCAGGTTAAACCCAAATCGTCATTAGATTTCTAATTCGTTTCGTCTTTATATCCGTTGTATTG